>JASJCP010000130.1 GCA_030065935.1 Xenococcaceae cyanobacterium MO_167.B27 | reverse complement strand
AATCCATCTATATTAGGCTTAAGAAGTGTTTTTTATATTAAAAAAGCTGATATTAAAATCTAGTTTTTAATAGCAAAACTTATCTTTTCAACAAGATGATTCTAGTGATTTTTTGAGGTTACTTTTTCAGCAAACCCTACATAGGTTTCACGATAATCTCTACCCACTCGAATATGGCTATCGCCAGTCATATTAACTTCTCCTTGATAGATTTCGGTATAATTTTCTGCGTAGGTAGCATCGACAAAAACAAAATCATCTGTTCTTTCTGAAGCAATCTCGCTAATTCTTTTCTCAATAAAATTATTTACAGCAGGTGGTAAATGATGGATATTTCCTGACCACAATTTCAAGTCTCTATCGTACCTAGAATAGTAATCTTCTTTGAAGTTTTCCTGAGTAATATTTTCAGAAACTTTTACTTGAATAAAAACCCTTTCTCCTTTCTTTCCAAGAGCTACAATATCCAAAGGTTCATCATAGTCCTTAGACATTTTTTGCAAAACAGTTAGGGCTAATCTAGGATTAATATCTTTCTCGTGATACAGTTCAACTGTTTCTAGGATGTACCTAACAAAAGTAACAAAGCCACCTGCTTTAAACTTACCTCTAGGGGGCATTTGGTCACGCTTATCCTCATTAACCCATCTTAGATATACATAATCACAAATAATTCCATTAAGTTTAGTACTTTCGGTAATAACCCAATCCTGGATACAACTTCCAGTTAAGTTAGCACCTCTTAAATCTGCTCTTTCAAAGTTAGTTCTTACTAAGATAGCTCTCGATAAATTAGCTCCTTGTAGATTTGCTTGGTAAAAATCTGCATCGATAAAACGGGAATTTTCTAGATTGGCTCTCTGTAAATTAACACCCCGTAAATCTAAACGCTCAAAATTCTCATTTTGTCCCTCACTAGTAATGAGTAGTTGACGTACTTTTGAGCTTTTAAGATAAGTTGTTCCAGGGCGAACCTGGTCAAGCTTCTTGGCTTGCTGCCAAAGGCTACGGATTAAGATGGTCTCTCTGAAGTCTGTACTTTTAAGTGTTGCTCCTGTGAAGTCAGCCTCAGTTAAATCAGCACCTCGAAAACTGGTACCTCTTGTAGCAGCAAAAGCAATAGCAAAAGAACGCACCCAAGCATCTCTTTCATCTCCTTTCATAGCACGCGAGCTAATGTACACTCCTACTACTACGACGACTAATAGTACTACGACGACTAATGCTACTAGTACTTGCTGTTTTACTATTCCTGCTAATGTTTTTACTAGTGTAAATGCTTCTGCTACTGCTACTACTATTGCTACTGCTCCTGCTACTGCTCCTGCTACTGCTCCTGCTGCTGCTACTGCTGCTGCTACTAATACTAATACAGTTACTAATTCTGCTCCTCCTATTAATACTGCTACTATTCCTGCTGCTGTTGTGTCTAATGTTGCTCTAGTAGGTAATGCTTTTGTGAATATTAATGCTAATCCTACTGCGAGTGCTACTGCTATTGCTACTGCTAGTGCTAATGCTCCTGCTCTTATCCCTTGGCGAATGATAACAATCAAGAGGATAACTATTACCACTGAACTAATCCAACCGACCATTGCATTTTTTAAGTTGGATTCAAAGATTAGTGAAACAATAGCACCAGCCATAAATAAGCCAAATGCTGATATGCGAGCCAGCAGCCAGGAAAGAATAGTTAAAAGTGTTGCCCAACGCCTCTGTAGTCCACACTTGGCACCAATAAAATTAGCCCTTCTGAGAGTTGCACCAGTAAAGTTGGTACTACGAAGATCGGCTTCACTAAAATCTGCTCCCGAAAGGTCTTTTCCCTTAAAAGATTGTCCTCTAAGATTTACGCGATGAAAATCTCTTTCTCCTGCTGCATATCTCTTCAGCACTTCACTGGCTTTCATTCCATTTGCTTTTTGGCTAGTTTTTATTAAATTTACTAGAACGGAAGCTTAATTTGAAATAAAAATATTATTTAATCTCTGTTTACAAGCGATCGCACCTGCTTTAACAGAACACACAAATAATTGCTTATTCCCTATTTAAACTATCGTGCCATTATCCCGCGCTCACTACTTAAATATGGCAAAGTACTAGGCAATAGTTGTTGCACCACTGAGATAATCTTTAAGTTGTCTGTCATGATCGTGACAGAGATTACCTAGGGGGATATCTTCTGGTTTAAAAGCTTTGACTTGTAAGACTTCTAACTTATCTTCTGCTTCTAATTTTCCTGTTGCTTCTACTTCGATCAGTACTGAAATAGAATGAATGCGGGGGTCTCTTTCTGGAGAAGAATACACCCCTACTAAACGGCGAATTTTAGTTACTTCTAGTCCTGTTTCTTCTTTCAATTCCCGACGGGTGGCCTGGGGGATATCTTCACCCCAGTCCACCATTCCTCCAGGTAAACCCCATTGACCTGTATCGCTGCGTTGTATCATGACAATACGACCATCGGGTAAGACGGGAATGATTGTTGTACCTGTGACAGGGTGTCGGAAAATAATCCCGACGACAGTAGAAATAAATCGCCAATAACGACCCATTGTTAATAATTGATAATGAGATGAGTTGAGTTAGATATTACTATCGGATTGAAGCAGGGTTTGGGCTTTAGTGATCGCAGCTTTAACCTGCTCAAAACCAGTACCCCCATAGCTATTACGAGCAGAAACTACCCTTTTAGGTGCGATCGCATCATAAATGTCTGCTGCAAAAGCAGGGTGGAGTTGTTGCCATTCTTCTAGGGTTAAATCTTTAAGTAGTTTGCCCCCAGCAAGACTAGTTTTTACTACCTTTCCTACTAAATTATAAGCTTCACGGAAGGGAACACCCTTTCCTGCTAGATAATCAGCTACATCTGTAGCATTAGAAAAGTCTTCCGCCACTGCGCTAGCTAGGCGATTAGTATTGAAAGTAATACCCTCTTCTAAAAGAATAGTCATAGCTTCTAGACAAGCTTTAACAGTTTTAACTCCATCAAAAATTGCTTCCTTATCTTCTTGTAAGTCTTTGTTATACGCTAAGGGTAAACCTTTCATAATTACCAACAAAGCTTGTAGATGACCGAAAACTCTTCCTGTTTTCCCTCTAACTAATTCTGGTACATCAGGGTTTTTCTTCTGAGGCATGATACTAGAGCCAGTAGCACAGCTATCTTTCAGCTTAATAAAATTAAACTCTTCTGATGCCCAAAGAATCATCTCTTCACTTAGACGACTCAGATGCACCATAATTAAACTTGCAGCACAAAGAAACTCAATGGCAAAATCACGATCGCTGACTCCATCAAGACTGTTTTCGTAAACCTCAGCAAAATTTAGTAACTCTGCACTATATTGACGGTCAATAGGGAAAGTTGTCCCCGCTAACGCGCCACAACCGAGGGGAGAAATATTAGTTCTTTTGTTAACATCTGCTAACCTTAACCAATCCCGTTGCGCCATTTGAAAATAGGCTAATAGGTGATGTGCCAAACTGAGAGGCTGGGCTCTTTGTAGGTGAGTATAGCCAGGGATGAGGGTTTCTACATTATTTTCCGCTAATTTAAGTAATACTCCTTGAAATTGTCTTAATTTACCTTGTATTTCCCCAATTTGGCTTCTCAGATACAGTCTTATATCCGTTCCTACCTGGTCATTCCGTGACCTTGCAGTGTGGAGTTTTTTCCCCGTATCTCCCACAATTTCTGTGAGTCTTCTTTCTACAGCAAAGTGAACATCCTCTGCGTCTATTCCTGGGTTAAAATTCCCTTCCTGGTATTCTTGGCGAATTTGCTCTAAACCTGTTACTAGTTGTTTTGCTTCTGCTTCAGAGATAATCCCTGTTTTAGCCAGCATTTTAGCGTGAGCAATAGAACCTGTCAGGTCGTATTCAATTAATTCGATATCAAAATTGATACTAGCGTTAAAAACCGCGATCGCTGGATGTAAAGCTGATTCAAAGCGATCGCTCCAGGTAGTTTTCTGAGTCACAATAGATTAATAGATTAAGAGTTAGAGATAAAGTCTTCAATATTGTAAATCAGTAACTGGTAAAACCTTTAAATACATAACCAATAAATACACCAATTATTAAAGCCCAAACTTGACCAGACTCAACAAAATTTGTCCAAGCAGCTTCCATATCCCCCAATACATCAACATTTTCTATAGTTTGTGCTAACAGAGGAGTAATATCTGAGGGAAGGTTTCCTAAGCAGTTAAAATAAACTTCAATAAAATCATAATGCAACAGATTCATAGTTCAGTTTTGAGATATTAGGTATTGATTAATCACAGTTATAGTTCCCAATATCAACTGTAAAATCAATTTCTTGCTTGTCTTAATTATTTTCCTCCGCTCCTATCCCCATTTTCCTTTGAACTCTTTTTAAAGCCTTGAGGGCTAATTTCCAGTCTGGCTTCAAAGTGATCGCTTGTTGATAGGCTTCTCTTGCTGCTTCATATTCGTTTAAAGATTCTTCTATGGAGCCTTTACTGTACCAAGCTTCATGAGATTTCGGATCGATTTCTATTGCTTGCTCATAAGCTTGCAACGCCAAGTAAGATTTACCTAGAGATTTTTGAGCGTTACCCAAACCAATGTGAGGAGGTAAGTAGTCATCTTTAACTGCAATAGATTCTTCATAAGCTTCTATCGCTTTTTGATAATCACCTTGTTGGTAATATAACTTACCGATGTTATTCCAGGGAATAAAACTATTTTCTGGAGATAGCTCCATAGCTTTATCAAAATCTGCGATCGCCTTCTGGGATTTTTTTAATTCTAAATAGCTTTCTCCACGATTATTCCAGAGCCACCATAAATCTTCTGGCGCAATGGCGATCGCATTATTATATGCCTTAATAGCTTTTTCATATTCTTCAAGATTATCTAGTGCTATTCCTTGACAATTCCACAATTGATAACTCTGATAATATTTGATAGCTTCTGTGCAAGTTTTTAGAGCTTCTTCATGTTGTTTTAGCTTAGTTAATGCTTGAGCTTTTTTCAACCAAGCTTGTTGATAGTTCTTAACTTGTCTTCGGTTTTTAGTAATCTTTTTTAATCCTTCATCATAAAATTTGACTGCGGTTCGATACTGACCAGCTTCTAGTCTTAAATTTCCATTATAAAACTCTAAAATTGCTGCTCTTTGACGCCATTGCCCCAGAATAAAATAACCAATTAAACTTAAAAATGCAGTAATTATAACCAGATAAGCATAGCCAGAGATTAAACTTTTTTTCTTTTGTAATTTCTTAAGGTCTTTAACTAAACCATTAATAGAACGATAGGATTTTTTCCTCTCTAGGCTAATCATTTTCTGCAAAATCTTGCCCAAGGCTGGACTTACTCGCAACTGCTCTTGCCACAAAGTTTCCTGGCTATCAGATGCTTTAAATAATTCCCGAGGGACAATGCCTGTTAGCCAATGAATTGCTGTCATACCCAGACCATAAATATCACCATTAAACTTTGAGGTGGCTATTATATTCTCTGGGGGAAGATAACCAAATTTATTATTAGGAATAGGATTAACAATTTCTTGTATTGAGGCAAAATCATACAAAAAAACTTGGCAATCGCATTTCCTTCTCCATAAGCTTGATGGTTGAATATTGCCGTGACTCATTTTTTGTTTATGAACTGCTGCTAAAACTCGTGCAGTATCTAATAGCATCTCAATAATTTCTGCTTCTGAAATATGAGGACGAATCTCAATGAGTTGAGCAATACTATCTCCTTCTATATATTCTTGTAATAAATAAATACTATCTTCGTCAATAAATTTGTTTAATATTTGAGGAATTTGCTCTTGTTTATTTAATTTAGTCAGTCTCTCAATTTGTGATTCTATTTGTTCTAGTGTCAGACTTATTCCTGCTATGGTATTGTCTAATGGAGTTAATTTTTTTAATAAGTAATATACTGTTTCTGGTTGAGTAATATCCTTAGCTAAATAGTTATTTACTCTAGCTTCACCATGGATAAATTTTTCGATATAGTAGCGATTTTGGATGATTTTGCCAATTTCTAAGAGAGGTCTAAGGTCTTGCAGTACCTCTTGAGCAGACTTATAACGTTCTGCAATTTTCGGTGCAATCATCTTGTCGATAATTGTAATTAACTTAGAACTAATGTAAGTTATATCTTGCCAGACTATACCTTGATTAGCTTCAAAATCTTCTAACTCCAGAGGAGACTTTCCAGTTAATCCGTAGATAGCTGTTTTTCCCAGAGCGTAAATATCGCTACTATAGGTAGGATTGCCATGATTTTGTTCGGGGGGCATATATCCTGGTGTTCCGATAACCTGAGTATGAGGCTCTCGGGAGTCTTCGTCTGATTCTAAGATTAAATTGCCAATTTCTTTGACTGCACCAAAATCAATTAAAACTATTTTGCGGTCCGCAACTCTTCTAATCAAATTGCTAGGCTTAATGTCTCGATGAACTACTCCTTTTTGGTGAACAAAATCTAAAATTTCTAAAACATCCCAGAGAAAATCAATCACTTGGGCTTCGTTTAAAGCCTGTCTTTGAACTTCATGTTCAAATTCTTCCCCTCTAATAAATTCTAGAACTAGATAAAATTGTCCATCCTCTTCAAAGTGATCTAGAAATTGGGGAATGCGGTCATGTTCTCCCAGAGACTTGAGAACAGTTCCTTCTGTATCCAAACGTTCTCTAGCATTTTCCCAAATTGAGGGACTATTAAATCTTGGTTGTAGTTGTTTGATAACACATTTATTGAAGTTTTGTTTTTGTTTGCTGTCTTCTTTTAATTTCCTAGAAGCTAGATTGTCAGCCAGATAGGTTGTTGCAAATCCTCCGCTTCCTAACTCTTGATCAATTTCATAACGTTCACCAATAATATCCCCACGATTATGAGTCTTATAGCCATAATCAAATGTTGGGTTGGAGTTTAAATCTTCCCCTTGTGACATTGGGATTGTGTAGTCTGGATCGGACATAAATCATTTACTGGCAATCTTGGTAAATTTTAGCGAAAGAGAGCTATGCTAATGCAACTAGATAAATCTTAGTGCGGAACTGGAAGAGCTACCAATCAATTAAGGGCAAAAATCACAATTCACACAGTAAAAAAAAACAATAAAATTAAGCTGTTAATTGATTAGGAAAGTAAGCAATACCAACTCTGAGCCTAGTAAATCGAATTTGCGATATTATCATATAGGGCAAGATTACTATATTTTGTTGTTCCAACAAGTTTCAATATTTTTTAAGGCAAATAATAATGAGTTTCTTTCGTCAATATATCAGTCCTCTAATTATATTAATAATGTTTTTAGTAGCGTTAGTAGCAGTAAGCTCCAGAGCTTTCCTTCCATCTGATTTAGCCTCTCCAGCACCAGTATCTTCCGAAGAGCTTGGAATGACACTCAATAATTCTACTAATCTTATGGCAACATCAGGGTCTTTGGGATTTAAGTTCTTTGATGATTAAGTTTCGGTAAAGACTAGCTAAAATTGTGGTAAATGAATTTTTTTCCTTGAGGAGTGAATGTCATCGACTCTGCCTTTGGGTTACAGTCTGAGATATTGCGGTGAGAGGATAGCAGCTGCTCCCAATCGCATATTGCTTACTAAATTTATGGAACTGGCTTATCAAGAGTTATTTCCCGAAGCTAGGAATTTTAATCATTTAGCCTTAACAGTTAATGAATATCTCTCCGAGGAGACACCTGTGTGGTGGGTGGATAATTCTGTATCAGAAACCGTTGCTTGTTTGTGGATGGGAAACGCCATAGACCAAGTAAATGGAGAACGCTACAGCCACATTTTTTTAATCTTTGTAGCGAGTGAACACCGTCGTCGTGGTATTGGCACAAGTTTAATTAATCAAGCTCAAGCTTGGGCAAAAGATGCAGGCTCTTGTCAAATTGGAATTCAAGTTTTTGCTGATAATCAACCAGCCCTTCAGTTGTATCGCAAAATGGGCTTCCAAACTCAATCTCTTTTAATGCTCAAATCTTTGCATTTATCCGCATCATCTGAAAAAAAAATGCCAGAGCTATAACTATCCAATAGATAATAAAAATATTCCCTTTTTATACATTGTTTGAGAAATTGACCAAGATAAGATAAATTCAATTGATATGCACAACGACGATTTAAGTCTCTTAGAAACCCAAGGAAAGCTCAGTAGTTCTGCCCCTAAGATAGATTCTGCTGTGATAAGTTCTGAGATTCCCCCTCCAGAGCCAGAACAAATGTTGACCCTACTGTCTCATCCAGAAGCGTCCCAAAGGATGCTAGCAGCGAGGGCTTTTTGTGAACTTCAAGACTCAAGAGCTATCCCCCATCTGATTAATTTACTTGAGGATATCTGTCCCCTGGTGAGGGTTAGTACTGCCTATGCTTTAGGAAGAAATACTAGTCCTCAAGCTGTCCAACCTCTAATCGATCTCTTAGCAACAGATTGGAATGGTTATGTTCGTAAGGGTATTGTCTGGGCATTGGGTAATAGTAAAGATGTTCGGGCTGTACCTCCCCTAATTCATGCTCTAAAAACCGATATTTCCGCAGTCCGTCTTTGGGCTGCTAGCGGTTTGGCTCAATCCGCAATCTTAGAATACGAAACCATCATCGCTGCTATTCCGCCTTTGATTGAAGGATTGAGACGAGATAAAGTAGCTGCGGTAAGAAGTAACTGTGCTTGGGCAATCGGACAATTGTGCCGTGAACTCCCGAATAATGTAATTTATGCTACCGCGATCGATGCTCTTATTGAAGCTCTGGTAGAAGATGAAGACCTGGGAGTCAAAGAAGATGCTAAATCCGCTATCCTCAAAGTAGGGGACCCTAGGGGTCTCAGAACTATTGAAGACTTGGAATTTGAAGGACTGATCTAAGAGAATATTGTCAACATTTTAATGAATAAACCTTTAATTATCGGTATTAGTGGTGCTTCTGGCTTAATTTATGCCGTTCGCGCCCTCAAATTCCTTCTAGAAGCTGATTATGCTATTGAGCTAGTTGCTTCCCGCGCTGCTTATATGGTGTGGCAAGCGGAAGAAAATATTAAAATACCTGCTGAACCAGATTTACAAGAACATTTTTGGCGAGAAAAAGCCGAGGTGTTTAATTCCGGAAAACTCAATTGTCACCGTTGGGGAGACGTGGGAGCAAATATTGCTAGTGGTTCTTTTCGGACTCTAGGAATGATTGTGATTCCTTGTAGCATGAGTACAGTGGGAAAAATTGCTGCTGGCTTGAGTTCCGATTTACTAGAGAGAGCAGCCGATGTCCAAATTAAAGAGGGTCGTCCTTTGGTGATAGTTCCTAGAGAAACACCTTTGAGTCTAATTCATTTACGTAATCTGACTCAGCTAGCGGAAACAGGGGTGAGAATTGTACCAGCTATTCCTGCTTGGTATCATAATCCTCAAACCATAGAAGATTTAGTGGATTTTGTGGTAGCTCGCGTCCTAGATCAATTAGATATTGATTGTATCCCCATCGCTCGCTGGCAAGGTGACATAAAATAAATTTCATGTTGGTATTGCTGAATGAGTAATGATGGCATACAAGATAATAAGACTTTTTGGAACAAAACAGATAATGTTCCAACTAACTACTGTATCTGCTCTCGACCGAGAGCGGATACTAACAACCTTGACCATATACTCAATGAGGCAACGCCTTTATGTTTAATCAATTTAAACTCTTACTAATACTCATCTTATTGGGAATTTTAGGGGTTCTGTTTTTCCAAAATCAAGAGCCTATATCCTTAAAACTGCTGTGTGGTGATACTGCTAGTCAATATTGCTGGTATCAAAGTCCTACTCAACCTTTGGCTGTGTGGATGGTTTTGTTTCTGGTTTTGGGAGTTATTTCCAGCTTGATTTGGCAATTGTTGCAGAATCTTGGTTCACCACGGTTCAGTCCGATAATGGGCGCTCACCCTACCTCCTCACCTCGTCCAGAGAGCAATTATCAAACAAAGGCCAATTCTTCCTCTGCTACAGAAACATCTAGAAGTGTCAAAAACTCAACCTCAACTTCCGCTTCTGACTGGGAATATTCAGGACAGAGAGAAGACTGGGAAGATGAAAACATCTCCTCACAAAATGATAATCCTACAATCAATAGGGATAATACAGTCAGAGATTCTGATTTTGAAGTTAAACAAGAACCACAAAATATTAGTCAATCTGGTTCTACCTATTCTTATCAGTTTAAAGAAAGTCGCAAATCTGTTGATCAGGTGATGCCCCATCAGAAGCGAGACCGCACCAGTAAGAATACTGACGAAGTCTATGATGCGAATTACCGAACTATTAGTACTCCTAAGTATGGTGATGTCAATAAAAATACAGACACAGATGAAGATGACGAAGATTGGGTTTGAGGGTTAAACAACTGCTTTTGTTCTGATAACTCAACTATTAGAAGATGATGTCAATTGCTAGAATAAGTGAAACTATCTTTTTCAGACTTATGAGAGAGGTGTAATGATGATACTTCTCGAAGATGGTTGATTGATAGAGATTTTATAGTTCTTGACTAGGTTTTAGCTTTGAGCGGAATATAAAAGCTCCCTCGATTCTTGTTTGACCTGACCAATCATTGCTGCTTGTTGTAGCTCAATGAAGGCTTCTAAGTCTTCTAGTTCATATTTGTTTTTTAACATTAATCGTAGTTGTTCTTCAGCTTCTACGGTTAGATAACCAGTATTTATTGCTTGCTCAACTACCTCACGGATTAGCCCCACTTTTTTCTGCTCCTTTTTTCTTATACTAAAAAAAATTGTTGGATGACGATTATAATGACTACGAAAATTCACGGAACTTATTAAGACTCCGATAAGAAGCAGTTTTCTCCTCATCTTTAATATTTCTTATAAAACATTCACGGAACTTTACATAATTTTAATCAAATTTGGGATAAAAATCTGTATAATGGGGAGATTTTTGATTTTTTTGATGAAGAAGATATAATTTGTGTGTAAATTTAACCTCACCTCCAAAGAAGTCCCCGAATTTAGTGACAGGATGATATGGTAAGCCAGGGTTGAAAATTTTAAGCGGAAATCTTCAACTGCTGCAATATGAGGTACAGCTTAATATCCTAGTTTCTGTTGCTAGGAGGGTGGAAGGGTAGTTAGTTGATTATTCTTCCTTTCTTTGGGAGTCTATCTCATAGGTATGAGAAACGCTATAAACACATTCTTAAGATACTTTGCCAAAATAGCTCAATTGGTAGAGCAAAGCATTCGTAATGCTGAGGTTGTGGGTTCGAGTCCCATTTTTGGCTTTGATTCTTGTAGGTTGACGAATGTAGTTACAAAGAATTATTCAGGTAATTGTAGTTAAAACTTTTTCTTCAAACTCTTGACGATTTGTCAAAGGTTTAAAAATTAGCTCCATTTTAGTCAATTCAAAAATATTTTTGACTTGCTCACTTAAAGAGCAGATATAAAGTTTACCACCAGCAGCCTTCACTTCTTTTAAGGTGGCGACTAAAGCTCCAATTCCCGAACTAGTCATAAAGGTAACATCTTGGAAATCAATAAGTATAATTTTAATTTCTTTGTCTAATAAGGAAGCAATTTCTGATCTTAATAAATCTGCATTTCCTTGACTTAATACTCCAGATGGTTGCACAATTTCAGCTATATTCGTCATTTTATTCCTTCTTAAATTAATTTTGACCGCGAGAGAGGCTTCCGGCTAGGAAGCATCTCTAATCGCGGTGTTGACGAAGTCGAAGCGGTCTTGTACCGTCCCTCGGCGGAGTAGCTTCGACCCCAACGTAAGTTAGAGAAAAAAGAAATGATATCTCTTGAAGATTATAATCATAAACTTAATTTTGTTGATTGTACTGTTGTTTTTTTTTAGATTTATAATGAAGATTATGTAGGAATAACAGCAAGAGGAACATACATTTTTATTATCAATAAATAATTCCGTTTTTTCTCATTGTTTATGTAACTCACGTGATCTGCTGTTTGGGCAAAAATGTGAATTCCACGACCATTTTCCGCATATTCATCTATTCCTTGAGAAACTTTGATTTTTTGTTGCTCCATATCAAATCCTGAACCCCAATCCCAGATTTTTAAAATAATTAACTGGCTCAAAATTATTACTTCAATCTCAATAGGAGTTTCTTGAGGTAATTTTTCGTGAGCATGAATTAGTACATTATCAAAGCCTTCTCCCAGCATGGTTTGACATTCTAGCCAAACTTGTCTAGGAATAAACGGTTCTCGTAATGATTCAAACCAGTTAAGTACTTTATCTAAAGATTTATAATAACTATCAACTATAAGTTGATGATACTGAAAAAAATACTCATGGGTATCCGATTGTGGCATGAGTGGCGAATTTTTGCTTCATGACTATATTTTATTAGTTTATGATCTTTAAAGTTATTTATTTGACTATTCAATAAACTCTGAACAGGTGGATCTAGGTTGAAAGCTCTAGGGTTATAGTTCCCAAAAATCTTGAGATAGATAACAAGGGGATTAAATTCTTGTCCGCTTATCCGATACTGGAAGTAGCTAATCCCCAAATAATTGCGATAGCACTAACTAAATAGAAGTTGACAGCCAGAAATTTACTATTACTAACTTTTTGGGGTTGGTCATGATATTTCATGACTCGGGCTACTAATTGATAGGCGAAGGGTAAACTGATCGAGATTAGCAGTGTCTTGAGGGGTAAATAACCAATAAGGACAAGGAAAATTGTCAATAGATAGATACTTAGGGTCAGACCTGTTAAAACCATTGCTCCTTTAGCTGTACCAAGGCGGACAATTGGAGATCGCTTTCCTGCTGCTAAATCGTCTTCTACTTGGTGGAAGTGGGAGCAGAAAAGAATAATTGAAGTACTAATACCGATAACGACGCTGATCCCCAAGCATTGCAGCGAAAAAGACTGAGTTTGAGCATAATAGGCAGCAGATACCGCTCCAGGACCGAAAGCAAAGAAACAAATCAATTCCCCTAGTCCCAAATAACCCAAGCGAAAAGGGGGTCCTTGATAAGCATAGCCCAAAGCGCAACACAGAAGCACTAAACCCAAAACCGTCCAATCTCGTTGCCACCAACAGATTAGTACAATACCAGCACAACCGAGAATTAGACAGAGATTGCTAATTCCAAAAACTAGTGCTTTATTCCCTGTGAGATTAACCACAGAATGAGCTTTATTGATATCTATACCAGTGTCCGCATCAAAAACATCATTACTGATATTGAGCCAAGCAATGATCAGAATTGCTGAACCCAGAAAAGTTAAGCAAATTTGTAGATCAAAAAGATGAGTTTGGGCGAAAGCGATGGCTGTTCCTACAGCAATAGGTACTATAGCAACACTATAGATAGGGGGTTTGACAGCAGCCAGCCAGAGTTTTTGATTTTCCCTAATATCTTGGTTGAGCGTCATGGAAATCTCTAAAATTATCCTTACTAGTTTGGTGTCTAGTTTTTGTGATAAGTGGTATGTTTTACCTTGAATTACTGAATTATCAAGATCTTGGCACTTTTTGTACCCTATCAGGTCTACCCTGAAGAGTTTACATAGTTTCACGAAAGTTCACGATTAGAGTCAAATCCTGTAGGCTTAAGGCAATGGCTGTATTTGGCTGTGGTTGCTGAGATTTGATAGTCTGATTCATAGGAGTTGACCAGTTCTTTATGCCTTAACAGAAGGAGCAGCAAGGAATCCGCGAAGGTGGTTACAAGGGTAGTCTTTTAGGACAACATTAGTTTTGTGTATGACCCCATTCCGAGGTACAAGGGGATTCCCCCTGCTTGTCCTCATTACCTTGACTTAATTCTCCTTCCTTAAGTGACTACAGTCACCGTTATGGCTTAAAGTAGTTAGGAATGACTTATAATCATTATGACTAATTTCTCCTTAGTTATTATTAACTAAAAACAATTTTTTTTGGATTTTGTGATAATTTTCGCGTCTATTTTCCATTGGAATGACACAATCTAACCTCTCGCTACCCCTGTTCTCTCAAGAAAACAAATTTATTCTAGATAGTCAAAAACTAGATAAGTTTTGGGATAATCAACCTCTATCATTTACCGTGACAGAAAAGACTAAAGTTATTAGTTTTATTCAAAAAATTCCTGTCATTGATCCCCTAGCTTTTTTGCAAAAAGTTGCTTATTCTAAAACCCTACATTTCTATTGGGAAAATCCTAGTAAGCAAGAGGCGATCGCAGCTTATGGAGTTACGCGAAAGTTGGCGCTAAACTCATCATCTAGATTTCAAGAAGGGCAACAATTTATTGAAAGTTGTTTTCAGCAAACTACCATGCAAGGGGAAACAACTTTAGCTGGAAATAATCCTTATATATTTTGTAGTTTTACTTTTTTTCCTGATTCTGATAAAGATACAGCCTTTCCTGCTGCTACTGTGTTTCTACCTCGATTTCAAGTCTTTAAGAAACATAAAAACTGCTTTTTTATTGTTAACTATCCCTTAGAATCGAGCCAAGAAAAAAAACCAATCTTAGCCCAGTTGCCACGAAAAATTAATAGTATTGATTGGTCTGAGTATAGACAATTAACTACTGGTAAAGTTAGGGTAGGAAACTTTGATTATAAAAATAAAGCAGCTCAGGCTAATCCTGAACCTTTTAAATCAATAGTGATTTCCGCTTTAGATTCGATCGCTAAGGATGAGTTTAGTAAAATTGTCATAGCCAATGCTACTGATGTTAGTTCTCCTGTTCCTTTTAAAGTTATTAATTCTCTCAATAATTTGCGATCGCGTCATCCTGACTGTTATATTTTTTCTACTAGTAATGGTCAAGGAAAAAACTTTATTGGAGCAAGTCCCGAGCGGTTAGTTAGTATCCAAAATCAACAATTAGTTACGGATGCTCTTGCTGGTTCTGCACCCAGAGGCAAAAACACCACAGAAGATGTACAATTAGCTAACTTGTTACTCAAAAGCAGAAAAGAAAAAAGAGAACATCAAGCAGTTAGTAAATTTTTAATTCAGCGTCTCCAACAGATGGGTCTTAAACCCTATCAACTACCACTACAATTACTGCAATTATCCAATATTCAACATATTTGGACACCGATTTATGCTCATTTACCCAAAGATATTCATCCTCTAGAAATAGTAGATCAATTACATCCTACTCCTGCGGTAGCTGGTGTTCCTTCAGAAATTGCTTGCGCCAAAATTCGTCATTACGAGCAGTTTGATCGCTCTTTATATGCTGCTCCTTTGGGGTGGATTGATAACCGAGGAAACTGCGAATTTATTGTGGGTATTCGTTCCGCGCTAATTGAAAAAAATCATGCTCGTCTGTATGCTGGAGCAGGGATTGTTTCTGGTTCTAATCCCGATAAAGAATTTGTCGAAATTCAATTAAAATTACAATCATTGCTTAAAGCACTAGTTTGAGCAATATTTTTGTAATATATTAAGATGCTTGACTTTCGTAACGTCAATACTTTGTGGAGTTCCGTCCTAGTTGAAACTTTAGCTCGTTTGGGATTAACTACCGCAATTATCTGTCCTGGTTCTCGTTCTACACCCTTAACTATTGCTTTTGCTAGTCATCATGAGATAGACACTATTCCAATTCTGGATGAGCGTTCAGCAGCTTTTTTTGCTCTAGGTAAAGCCAAGAGAACAGGATTACCTGTAGCTTTAGTCTGTACTTCAGGGACAGCAGGAGCAAACTTTTATCCAGGGGTAATTGAAGCAGAAGAAAGCGGAGTTTCTCTAATTATCATAACTGCTGATCGCCCTCCAGAGTTGCGGAACTCTCACGCTGGACAAACTATCGATCAAGTGAAGCTATATGGTAATTACCCTAATTGGTATGTAGAATTAGCCTTACCAGAAGCTAGTCTGGGGATGTTACAGTATTTAAGACAAAATATTATTCAAGGTTGGGAGCGAGCGCAATTTCCCTTTAAAGGAGTAGTTCATGTTAATGTACCCTTTCGCGAACCTTTAGCCCCCATTACTCAGTCAGATATTCTAGCTCTAGAAGCGGAATTTCCTGTAACAGAATTTTTTAGTCATATTTGTTCCACTTCAGATTACAAACTACAATCTTGTTATGACTATATATCAAAGTGGCAATCTTGCGATCAAGGAATTATTATTGCTGGTTTAGCACAACCAGAGAACCCTCAATTATATTGTCAAGCAATTGCACAGCTATCTCAACAATTAAAATTTCCTGTTTTAGCAGAAGCTTTATCCCCCCTACGGAATTATAGTGGGATTAATCCTTATTTAATTTCTACTTACGACTTGATTTTAAGAAATCAAAAATTAGCAACTCAATTAGTACCAGAAATTATTATTCAAATTGGGGAACTTCCTACAAGTAAGCAACTGCGTCAGTGGATAGAAAAAAACACTCACTCTAGATATATTATTGTTCCAAGAGCAGACAACTTTGATCCTCTTCACAGCAAGACAATTCATTTACGAACCGATATTCAAGAAATTATTAACAATATAGAGCTTGATTGTCAGCCCTTACATAATTCATCTTATCTTCAACAATGGTGTGATTTAGATATGCAAGCTCAAGAAAAAATCAATCACACTATGGAATCCTTAGAAGAGTTATTTGAAGGAAAAATATCCTGGTTGTTGAGTAAAACCTTACCCGAGCGAACATCAGTATTTCTTGCTAACAGTATGTCTGTGAGGAATGCAGAATTCTTTTGGATTCCTAATAATCAATATATTAAGCCTTATTTTAATCGGGGAGCTAATGGTATTGACGGAACTTTATCATCAGCTTTAGGCATGGCTTATGGTGAAGAGAATAACATTTTATTAACAGGAGATTTAGCCTTACTCCATGACACTAATGGATTTCTAATTAACAATAAATTCCATGGACATCTAACAATAATTTTGGTAAATAATCATGGTGGTGGTATTTTTGAAATGTTGCCTATTGCCGAATTTGAGCCACCTTTTGAAGAATACTTTGCTACACCTCAACAAGTTAACTTTGCCAAGTTATGTGAGACTTACGGTATAGAATATAAATTAATCACTAGCTGGAAACAACTCCAAAAACTATTAAATCCCCTACCAAAAACGGGGATTAGATTGATAGAAGTACCTACTAATAGAAAGCTAGATGGACAATGGTTAAAACACTACCTATCCAAACTAGCTCAAGATTTAGTACTAACTTAGCACCTACTAAAAACCTAAACATAATTGGTTATGTCTGGGGTCGGGACACGGTGACTTCCCTAAATACAATTTTTGTGTTTACTAACCAAATAGAAGTGCGAAACCGTCCAATCAACATCACTGCTAAAAGGAACTATCCATGGGGGTTTTCATCCACAAAAAAGGTCGTGCAATTATTGCACCATGGCGGTTCAATCCTCTGGTCTTACCTGCCATGAAATCCCTTGGAGATAT
>JASJCP010000129.1 GCA_030065935.1 Xenococcaceae cyanobacterium MO_167.B27 | reverse complement strand
TTTTAAACAATAAACCCCGCAAAAAGGAGGTGTGTTATGTAATTTCAATTTAGCCCCAACTAGTCAGTAAAAGACTAGCAAGACAACAAACTGTTACTAATGATAGTAACAGGGTCTGTCCATTTCCACAATAGGGAACGCCAAAATTCCTGATGTTCTTAAGTTGAAGAATAAATCAACCACAGAGCAACAAAGAACTAGCTGACTCAATAAAAATTAGTAGCGAGGACAATTATTCACACTCATAGATTAAATAAATTTGGTTACTCTTTCTTAGGCTGTCAATAGCTAACGAGATAAAAATCTGGCGTTAGGGGGAAAGACCTAGTACAACCGTCGCTATAAACCGATTTGGATACCACTCCAAATCACCCTTAAAAGGTTCACCAAACCTTAAAACAAGATAATTAACTTTATTATAGCCAAAGGTTGGACTTCCCAAATACGGTAATTGCTACAATTGCTGGATTTATTTTGAATTTTGTAGGTCTTATCTTGAGAAATCTTGTGTAAGCAAAGTTGCTCTTAATTGGTTTCCTTCCCAGGTGCTATATGATTCCTAGACAAATGTGCCTAGATCAACCAGATAACAGAGGAAATAAAAATCAGGGGGCTTCGATCAGTAGATGGTCAAGCCACATACATTAATGAATGGGTTTTAAGCCCCCTGATTTTTTAACTCCTTTTTGATAATACCAAAAAAAACTATTGTAATGATTGATCTTGGCAGAATTTAAGACAAAAACCAGCATTCTGTTGCAATAGAACCAAAGAGAGCCTGAATTATTCAAGATTTCTTCCCCTTCGCCAGAAGTAAAAAACTTTACTTTTGGAGAAAATGAATGATGGGGTACAATCGTCTAATCCCAACCAAGTATCACAACCCTTGTCCTATATGTAGCGACATTTCTGGGGATTGCCGAATCAGAAGCGACAACTTAATTCTATGCCATACCTATACACAGCAAGATTCAGGCATTGGCGGTTACAAGTTCGTCAAGACCTCAGTTGACGGATTATGGGGAGTTCATGCCCCCGACGATGGTAAAGAATTTAATAAAGAACAGTACGAGCGAAACAAAGAAATCAGAGAAGAATTAGCACGGAACAAAAAACAATTCTTAGAGGATAACGCATTAGATGCTATTGCTCGGGATAAAGCAATCAGAAAACTCTCCCGTAATATTGGTCTAAATAAGCGTGCGCGCCAGGATTTAAAACGAAGAGGATTAAGCGATAGTGCGATATCTGCTGGCTTGTTCTTCAACATTGATCCCTGGATTAGATTTAACCTGAATTTACCGTCTAACCTACCAGGAATCCACCATAAAGGAGATAGATTTACCACCAAAGAGAGTGGGTATGCTTGTCCTATCTTCGACCAGGAAGGGAGAGCTATTGGCTGGCAGCTTAGAGTATTAGAATCTTCGTCAAAACACAAGTACTTGTGGGCTAAAAGCAGCTTTCCCTCTCACTTACCCAACACTGAGTTACCAATAACCATTGTTAAGCCTGTAAAAAATGCCAATAAAATCCTCTATTTGTCTGAAGGAATACTTAAACCCTATGTAACTAGTTATCGGCACAATATATCGGTTTGTGGAGCTTCTGGTGGTTATTTTTCAGGAAGCTCACAACAATTTAGAGAAATCCAGCAAGATTATTCAGAATTTGTCATTGCTCCTGATGCTGGGGATGTCTACAACTCCCAAGTAATGAAGCGATGGGAGAACCAAATCAATTTCCTAAAACAGTTTAACAAGCCCATCAAAGTTTTATGGTGGGGGCAATTTAGTAAACTTGCAGAAGTTGGGAGAAAGGAAAAAGGGAAAAAGAAAAAGGGCAATAAAAAGAACCTTTCCCCCGACAACAACCGACAATGTAAGGACTTATCCAATAATTTAGACACAAAGAAACACCAAGATATTGATGAAATTGATTCTGATACCATTGCCAAAGCTGAATACTTAAGCTGTGATGACTTTTTAACCCTTGCTAAAAAACTTATCTCTCTCAAGGAAAAACGGGATCAATATACTCTCTACAAAAAGTTCACAGCAGAGATTAAAATTCACAAGAAGAGATACGTGGAGTTTGATGCGCCATTAGAAAATGTGATCATGTTTATCAAATCGGCATTAGGTAGTGGCAAAACAACCCAACTAATCAAAGTCTTAAAGCAATTCACGGAGTATGGAATATTCAATATAGGCTATCGCAACACGCTACTGCTCCAATACAACGAAAAAGCAGGGATACTTGGCTTTTATCATCTTCAGAGCGACAAGACATTGAAAGAGTTTAGCTTATTCAATCCCACTATTCGAGTTAGCAACTGTATTGATAGTCTAATCTACTATGTCAAGGAAAATTTTGATGGGAAAATCATTGTTTTAGATGAAATTGTTTCAGTTTTAAAGCATTTTCTCACATCTAGCACGATTAAGAATTTCTCGAAAATTAAAGAATTGTTTACTGAGATGATTCGTCGTGCCGACCGTATTATATGTCTCGACGGGTTTATGCAGGACTGGGTGGTGAAGTTCTTTAAAGAAATTGCCCCGTCTAAGAAAATAGTAACTTTGGAGAATACCCATAAAGGGGACAAGCCCAAAACCTACTTACTAGAAGGGACAATTGATGTTAAAGAAAAAGTTAGAGCTAATGATAAAACACCTTGGTTAGAAAAGCTACTTGAAAGTGGAATACCCGCAATTTGTAGCGATTCCCAAATCTTTTGTGAAGCCATAGAGAACTTACTAATAGATCAGGGAAGAATGGGACTAAGAATCGACTCTAAAACTGTATCTAAAAAAGAAGTTCAAGAATTTCTGGCTAACCCCGATAAATATATCAAAAACAACCTTATAGAATATTTAATATACAGCCCTAGTATGGAAAGTGGGGCAGATGTTGCCATAACTAACCATTTTACTGAATTATTCGCATTTTTCTTTGGTACACTAGATATTGACTCGTGTTGTCAAATCCTAGCTCGTGTAAGAGACATCGATGTTCCCCGCTATATTTGGGCTAAGAAATTCATAGCACAAGAAGACATTATCCGTCGCCCAAGTAACATGGAACAGATACAAGCAAACAGGGAACGTATGATGCACAGAGAGCTTAATATTACCCTAAGAGATGCAGAAAATCTTACCCATGAAGAACTGAAAGCTCGTGTCAAGCAAATTTATCAAATGTCCTGTGATAGTTATAGCGATGTTGCTGATATCATCCAAGTGATCCGAAATTTCGAGTTCGCTAATTACAGGGAATGTTTAAAAAACCAATTGATAGAGTGTGGTTATCCAGTTGAGGTATTGACCCCCACTAGTATTAAGAACCGTAAGGAACTCAGCAAAAAGGAGAAGGAAGCTAAAGCAGAAGTTAAACTGCAAAATGCTACTGATATTTATAATGCTAGCGACCGTCTAATCGGTCAACCCCAAATTTCACTTCCATTTGATGCGAATTGGAAAACTCGGTGCGAAGTAAGCAAAGCGAGCTTGGCAAATCTTTTGCCTGAAATCAACAAAAGTGATATCTGGAGTCCTGATTTCATCAAATTTGTTAAATATGATAAGCCTCAAGCGGTAAGAATGGCTCAATTTTCCTACTTATTAGAAAATCCCGATGTTGCAAAGCTGTTAGCAGAACGCAAATACAACAAGATATTTAACAGAGGAAGCATAGCTGCACCCTGGAAGCTCAGACAGGATTATCTAATAATCCAAACCTTAATAGATATAGGGTTACGGGATTTCTTAGAAAAGATAAGTAAGTTGCAGAAGGAGACAGAAAAAAATCAAGGGGGTCTTTGTACTTCAGTTGATGGTCAAAGCCATAGGTTATCGGTTAATGAAGACCCCCTTGATTTTTCAAGTCATTTGTCGCCTAGTTTTACTTTTAATGAAGAAACACCAGAAGTCCAAGAAATACTTAAAAAATCTCAGTATCATAAAAACCGAGAAATATTAGGAGGATGCGGTAAATATCCCATCAGATACTTCAAGAGATTGCTTAAAACAGCAGGGGTAGAAACCCAATCCCGTCAAATCAGAGACAAGGATTCTGGCACAAGAGAGAGAATTTACTCTATCGATTATCGATCTTTTGGGTGTCCTATGGTTAAAGCTATAAAATCTGCCATCAAGTTGAAGTACGAACAGATAGTTAATGCGATAGAAATGCCTCTAAATTGGGTTATTCCCCAAGAGGAAAAATCCCATTCTAGTCAAGAGGTAGTTAAGGAGGCTCAAACTATTGATATATCTAGTTTAGACCCTGTCACAGATGACCCTAATATTTATATAAATAATAGTGGTATCTGTGACAACAAAAATATCCCAATATCGGTGGATAATCAGGAGAGAGGAGATAAAATTTTAGGGGGTCTTCATCCAGTAGATGGCTGTAGTCAACAATCAATTGATAAGTTTCAAGACCCCCTAAAATTTAAATCCTTTTATGAGGCGGAATTACATAATACAATTAAGATACAAGACAGACTTGATAGTGAAGAATCAATCAAAGATATAGCTTGGATGTTGAATAGTATTGTTGATGTATCAGGGCTAGAAGAAATAATGAGCCTTGACTGCTGTACTAGAGACAGGTTGAATAGGGCTTGGTTAATATTAGATAAGAACAAGCAAAAACAGATAGCAGCCTGGGTTAAACAACTGAAACAAGAGGAATTGGAGACATCAAATAACAAGCCTTTGCTGGAGTGGGATTACGTAATTGGGCAAATTAATGACCACATTAAGAGGATAGGTAAGGGAGTAGAATATTGGAAGGAATATCTGGTTGAAAAATATAATGTAGCCTCTCGTGTATTCTTATCTGATGAGCAGCTATTGGAGTTTTGGCAATATCTGGTGCAACATGAAGCTGATTCATTGTCATTGCCAATCAAAGAGGGTCAAACCATTGATATATCTAGCTTAGACCCTGTCACAGATGACCCATTAATTTCTATAAAACAAACTGGTATCTGTGACAAATCAGAGAACCAACCGTTGCTTGAATGGGACTATGTGATTGGGGAAATCAATCAACACATTCAACGAATAGGTTTAACGGTAGAATATTGGAAACAGTATCTTCTAGAAAAATATAAGGTTGCCTCTCGTCTGTTGTTATCGGATTGGCAATTAATAGAGTTTTGGCAATATCTCATCAATTTTTCGACATAAATAATGGTTAAAATTTCTCCTAATAACCAGAAACCAGAAGTCATAGAGGTTGATTTATCTTTCTCCGAGGGGTTACAAAAAACCACGACAAACATAGACAGTCTTAATAACAAGCAAAGAATTGAGGTACATAAACCAGGACGCTCCGAAGACTGTCTATGTTTGTCCAGAGTTTCTCTCGGGGGTGAATCAGATCAGATTTTTGGTTAAAAATCAAGCGAGTAAGCCGATTTTGGCTATTAATGCTCCTGATAAAGCTTGTATGCTTAAGGCGTGAGCTTTAAGCAGAGCCAACATTTTTGTGAATCATTTAATTTAATAAATAAAGTTTTCTTAAAAATATCTGTTAAAAATAGGAGAAAGCCCCAAGGTTTTCGTTTCAACCCTGGAGCTTTTTAAAATCGCGCGATTACTCTTCTTCAGAGGGTTTCATCTTCGACAAAAAGTCTTGATAGGATTCCGCATCAATTTCATTACCTGGTCTGATTTCTAATTTCATCTTAATTGATCGGGGATTGTTATTTTGAATATCTGGCAATAGAGCTTTCAATTCTTCGACTACCTCTTCTACTCCCACGAGATAATATTCATCTCCTTCTTGGAATGCGATGATTTCTGTTAATCCTGAAGATTCTGATGCGCTGAATGGTTTGATCGTAATCGATATCAAATGAGTACTCATGTCTTCTCTATCTTGATGAAGGGTTTTTATGTTGTTCAGCTAAAAGTTGGCTTTTACCTTTTGATCTTTTTGATCAACAATCTATTACCAGCCTCTTTAATGGCTGTTAGTGGCTCGAAACCAAGATCATCAATCAGGGTGAGTGCTAATCTTTCGACACCATCGACAATCATCAACTCTTCGATAGTCATGGCAGAACGAAGCTCTCTACAATCCCATTCCTCCTTAAGTTTTGACGCGCTGCGACCAAAAACTATACGGTTTACGGTATCTGTACAATTGCTGTAGATAAACTTCTTGTAGTTGTCTGATAGATCGTCGGCATTGGCATTGATGTAATCTCTGATAGCGTTGGTTAAAGTGCGTCGAGTCAGTTTTCCTTGTACTCTGGCTTTGTGCTTTGCCTGGTATTCTTCTAGCTTCTGTTTATTGTCAAAGGCTATATCAAAGGCTTGTTCTAGAGTAGTAGTAACAGAAGCTTCTGCGATCGCTATTGCTACTTTATTACCTTTGATAGCCAAGTGAACCATTAACAACCCAAAAGTCTCTACATCAACAATGTTGATTTTGGCGTTATCTAATTCTGTAGCTATTTTGGATGGACGAAAACGCTTACCTAGTATGCGTTTAAAGTCTCTTGAAGCTGTGTTTTTGGATGGACGAAAACCTTTATTATCTCGTTCTAGAAGATCAATTATTTGAGGGATAGCGATCGCTTATAACAACAAAATAATTATATTATTTAATTTAGAAAAAACAACAACAACTGTACCGATTTATGTGGTAAGGTAATTTTACTTTAAATTACACGAAGTAGAATTGATTAGGATAGAGAAAGCAATTGACCCTCAAACTGAGGAAAGATATAGTTGCGTATTCGATACAGAAACCTGTTTGCCAGTAGAACCGATACAACGCTACTTAAACTACTGTCGCAAAAGACAGTTAGCTGCTAATACAGTTGTGACTTATGCCTGTCGGCTCTTAGATTTTTGGCATTGGCTAGAATACAAATCTCTTAACTGGCAAGATGTTGGTTTAAATGAGTTAGCTGATTTTGTTAACTGGTATCTTCTGGGTGGAGAAGTAGAAGTTATCTCAGAAGAGGTTAGAGAGGTAGTATCTAAACGCAGTCCACGCACTGTCAATCAGTCAGTTACAGCCATTCAAGGAATGTATGAATTCCATGCTGTAGAAGGTAGAATTGATGAAAAGAAATTTACCAAACTAGCTCATGGATGGGGAAAACGAGGTGGCTTTCTTCGAGGGATTGTCAAAAGTAGTCCCGAACGACGGAAGCGAATTAAAGTTAAAGAACCAAAAGTTTTTCCTGGTTGTCTAACAGATGAACAGGTAGCTCAGTTGGCTAATGCCTGTTATACCTATCGTGACAGATTAATAGTGATGCTGCTACGAGAAACAGGTGTTAGAAGAGGAGAACTCTTAGGGCTACATTTAGTTGATGTACAAGATTTTGATAGTAGAGGACGAATTAGAATTGTTCGACGGGATGACAATCCTAATGGTGCTACTGCCAAACGTACAGAAAGAGAAATTCCTGTCTTACACAACCGTGAAGAGATACAGGAGACATTTCATGCTTACCTATTAGAAGAATATCCACCAGAAGCAGAACAACAGGGACATGGAATGTTGTTTGTCAATTTAGATGGCAAATATACAGGTAAACCAATGACCAGTGCCAGATTAAATAGTCTGTTTTATCAACTAAGAGACAGGACAGATATCGAAGCACATCCTCATTTATTCAGACACACATTTGCCACTCGTATGCTGCAAGCTGGCTATATGGACGAATACGTACAGCAGTTACTAGGTCATAAATCCATCGCCACAACAAAAGATATTTACTCTCACGTACTGGATGAAATGAGTTTAGATGCTTATTTAGCAAAAGAAGAGGAAGAATAAATGTTACCTATTGAAGCGTTACAGGAAAGAATTGGGCAGTCAGAATTAGGTCAAGAATGGATTAATAACCCTTTATTAGACCAAGATGTTTGGTCAGTTCAAGAATTAGGTTATTCAGAAGAAGAATCAAAAATACGGGCAACTTGGAATATTTACTTTGAAAAATTTTCGTTGCCTTGGCTCAAGTTACTAGCTAAATTAACAGCTTTAGCTAGTGCCAGAGAAAAGCGTAGTTTAGCCTTAGTTGTCAGGAAAGTAAATGACTTAAAACAGTTTGATAAGTTTTTACTAACAGAAGGCTACAATCAGCCAGAGTTAATAACTGATTCAGTATTACAAAAATTTATTACTGCTGGTCATATAAAACATAGACAATCAACCATAGCTTACGTTGCTAGATTGTGGAAAGAAGAACAATGGCTCACGCTGTCTTATACGCCTATTAAATATAAAAAAACAATTCCTAAAGTTGAGGTAATTCCAGAGGAGGTATTACATCAAATTTATGAAAAGTTTGACCTATTTCCACCACCATTAGAAAGATTATTTAGGCTACAGCTTGTCTTAGGATGTCGTATAGGAGAAATGCTCAGAATGCCCCGTCAATGTCTTAAGAAAGAGGGGAGTCAATGGTTTTTACTGAGGTGGGTACAAAAGCGCAAACATTGGCAATTTTATCAGATTCATCCTGCTGTGGCTGAATTAGTCAGAGAACAGCAAAAGTTTTTAGATGAACAATTGGGTTCTAATTCTGACTTTGATAAGTTGTTTTGTAAAACTTCTACTTCTAATCGAGATGGTGCAAAGGGAATAGGTAAAAGATTAGAAAAAGAGCCAGTATATTTACCTGAATTAATGACTCAAGCAATAGTTGAAAATTATATGAAGGATTTTTCAGTCAATTTAAAGGACAAACACGGTAATAAATTTCATCTTACTAGCCATAAATTACGTCGGACTAAAGCCAGCATTATGGCTTACTGTGATGCAGAAGACGAGTATATTGCTGCGATATTAGGACACGCTTCTTTAGATATGCTTCCTCACTATCGCAAACGCTCTTTGGAAAGATTAGAAAAAGAAGCCAATACCAAAGGTTACGTCAATATGTACGGTCGAGTAACTGGCTTTAAGCCAAGAAAGCGCAGGTATGAAAGATTAGCAGAACTTCTTAAAGTTAGTACTCCATTAGGGGAATGCCATCGACCCACAATGCTAGGAGATTGTCAGTATCGCTATGCTTGCCTTAGTTGTGACCATCATCGAGTGACATTAGAAGATAAACCAAAACTAGAAACAGATATTCAGCGTTTACAGAAAGATTTAGAACAAGCACAAACCGCAACTTCTACGCGAAGAGTAACAGAAATCAATCGCTTATTAGAGTTATTAAAAACCAGATTACAAGGATTAAAAAAATTAGAAAATTTTAAGGGAGAAAATAATAATGGGTAAACATAAACATCCACCAGTTTCAATTCATCCTACTTTACATGGTCAATTAGAAGTAGATTGGGAACAAGAATATAATGGAGAATTTAACTGCCCACATTGTCAAACAGAAAAAATCACAAGTTTTTATTATCAAAAAAGTGCTATTTGTAAATTGCAGGTTCGTTGTAAATCTTGTAAAAAAACCACTAGCTTGACACAAAACGTTTCTGGATTGCCAATGAAACGCCCATCTATTTCAATTCATCCTACTTTACATGGTCAATTAGAAGTAGATTGGGAACAAGAATACAATGGGGAATTTAACTGTCCACATTGTCAAACAGAAAAAATTACAACTTTTTACTATAACAAAAGTTCTATTTGTCAACTGCGGGTTTGTTGTAAATCTTGTGGAAAAATCACTGGTTTGACACAAAATGTTTTTGAATTACAACACTCCTCTATTTCAATTCATCCTACCTTACATGGTCAATTAGAAGTAGATTGGGAACAAGAATACAATGGGGAATTTAACTGTCCACATTGTCAAACAGGAAAAATTACAACTTTTTATAATAACAAAAGTGCTATTTGTAAATTGACGGCTCATTGTAAATCTTGTAGAAAAACCATTAGTTTGAGCCAACAGTTGCTAAGAACATATTTGCCAATTTCAAATCATCCAACTTTAAACGGTATTCTTAAAGTAGATTGGAATCGTGAATATCAACAAGAATATAATTGTCCTCGCTGCAATAAAGGTAAGTTGACGAAATATCATCGTTGTACTGGGTCAGTCATTAAATTAAACTTACAGTGCAATTATTGTAATAAATATACGAACCTTACTTGTCCTGTTCCGATTTATATATGTAATTATCTTCCTAACATAGAATGTCCTAATCCTCTTTGCAATGAGATTGGAAATGATGGGCAAAAAGGATGGATATATAAAGTAGGTAGTAATAGGTGTAGATGTCATTTTTGTCAAATCAAGTTTAATCCTAATTCAAGAGAACCTCAAAGCTGGATGAGTAATCAAATAGAAGATAAATTACGACCATTTTCTTTTGATGAAAATACTTGGTATTTACAATATTTTTATGACAATCCTCGGAATGACACACTTAACTTTCAAGCAGTAAATCCTTATTGGTATCGACAAGAAGTAAAAAAATATTTACATTATCTATTAAAGTCAAAAGTGTTTTCCTGTACTTCACAATTGGTAAAGATAACTATAGCTTTAAGACAGCTTGGAAAAGCAATTACTGCGTTTAATTTAAACAATAAATCTGACATCAATAGAAATATAGTATTTCAATTTTTAGAGAGTTGTAAAAACAATAAAAACGCCACAATTAATGAAAAATTAAATATTTTAAGAAACTTTTTTGATTGGCTAGACTTAGAAACACTCTCTTTAATTCGTAGTCGTGATTTCTTAAAAGAAAATAAAAATGATGCCGATTGGTTAGATGAAGTAACTCGCCAAAGCATTAAGCAACATTTAGATAAAATACCTGCGCCTATCGCTCGCCAGTACTTAGTTCAAGCTTATATCGCTGCTAGACCAGGAGATGTTTGTCAATTAAATTTTGATTGCTTAGTAGAAGAGAATGGTAAGTGGTATATCAAATTTTTCCAACAAAAACCTAAACGATGGCATAAAATACTTGCCAGTCGAAAGATAAGAAAAGTAATAGAAGAACAACAACAATGGATTAGAGAAGTTTTTAATAACGACTATTCCTATTTATTTTGTCGTTTTCGTACAATTAAACAAGCTTCATATCCAACCTTCCCAAATATTAGACCTTTACCTCAGCCTCCTGTCTCAGCTGCTGATAAAAATCCAATGGTTAATATCATTCGGATGCTGATAGAGAAAGAAAATATTTTAGATGCTAACGGACAAAAACCGCATTTTACAGGCAAAATTACTCGTTCTAGTCGCTTACAAGAAATTCGTACTAAATATGGAATGGAAGCTGCACAATTATATGCAGACCATAAAAACAGTAGAACTACATTCCAGCATTACGCACCACCAACAAGAGAACAAATAGCAGAGGTAGATTTACCCTTTCAAGAACTCTTACTAAATCCTGATAACAAATTCCTACCTTGGCAATCTCTACCAGAAAGCTTACTCAAAAATCCCAAAGCACACGAACTAGATTTAGAAATAGCTCCTCGTTTGGTAGTCTATGGACATTGTGCTTTAAATCCTAAAATACCCTGTCCTGTTAACCTTTTCCCTAAATGCTATGGCTGTTCCAGTTTTCGTCCCAGTACGGGTAAATTACCCCTTTACGAACGGCAATATCAGGGTGAGCAACAAAGATTAACTGAAGCGGAAAAAGTAGGTGCAGAACTAGCACAAGAAGAAGCCAAAGTAACCATTGAAGCAATGGATAAATGGCTACCTGAATTAAGGAGGTTAGCTAATGGTTGATAGAGAGAAACAAGCTGAAGTTCTCCGTCGCACTCAAGCCAAAAGGAAAGAACAGAAGAAGGAACAGGTATTAAAAGCTATTGCTGAAATTCAGAAACAAAAGAAGCCTCTTACTTTTAAAAATATCGCTACTGTTGCTGGTTGTTCTATTTCCTACCTTTACAAGTGGGATGAGATTAAAGCTTACATTCACGAACTACAACAGAACAAGGAAACTACTCTTAACTCTTTAGAATCCGATAGTAAACATCGACCTCATAGTCTTAAAACCTTACATCAAGTAGCCAAAGATAAAATTCGTAAGCTAGAAGCAGAAATTAAAGAACTAAAACATCAAAATGAAATTCTCAGAGGTCATGTAGCAGAGATATATGAAATCAGAGATGAAAATGACAGACTGCGAACTCAATTAAGAGAATTAACCAATCCCAATCCTTCTAGTAAAGTAGTCTCCATTACCACACCAATTAAAGAAAAAAAAGCTACTTCTTCTCCTACAGTAACTAACAATGAGACGGAAGAATCAGTAATTGATTCTATTAAAGCTCTGGATATCAAAGTTAGTAAAAAGTTAAGAGCAGAAATAGCTAATAGAGACATAGAAAAAGTTATTTTATCTATCGAAGCATTTAAGCAATATCGAGATAATCATGATGTTAAAAGTCAAGAGGCTTGTTTGCTATCAATGATTTGTGATGAGGCTGAACCTAATACTGAGAGTAAAAGCCAAGTCAGTATTAAACTAAGCGAGAAAATTGTTACAGCAAAAGATAAGTCTTCCAAGAAATTAGTTGACCCCGACAAACTCAAGAAATTAAGTAATCTTTTTCATAAGAACAATGATTAATAACGATACATTTTTAGGCAATATTGAAGCAGAAGAAGCCATACTAGGTGGAATTCTATTAGACCCTCAAGCTATCAGCATCGTAGCAGATATGCTACCAGTATCCGCTTTTTGTCTTCAGAATCATCAGCGAATATATAAAACGGCATTAGAACTCTATCAAAAAGATAACCCTACTGATTTAATGGCTGTTTCAACGAAGCTTGCTGACCATAAGTTACTAGATGAAGTAGGAGGGACAGCTAAGTTAGCCCAATTAGTCAATCGTACTGTATCAGCAGTAAACATTGACCGTTATGCTTTAATTGTTCTCAATAAATATCAGCGTCGTCAATTAGTCCAAGTAGGTCATGAAATAGTGGAACTGGGTTATGACACTACTACTGAATTAGAAACTATTTTTGATACTTCTGAAGAAAAGATATTTAATCTTACTACGAATAAACAGGATAAGTTTCAACCCAAACCAATTAATGAATGTTTGGCTAATGTTTTTAATAAGATAGAACAAGGTTCATCTCCTGCTTATCCTACTGGTTTAACTGATTTAGATTCACTTATTGGGGGACTAATCAAACAAGATTTAATTGTAGTTGCTGCTCGTCCTAGTATGGGCAAAAGTTGGTTAGGCTGTTATCTAGCTAATCATATTGCTCAAAATGAAAACAAACCTGTAGTGTTCTTTTCTGCTGAAATGAGCGAGGAACAGTTAACTAAAAGATTCCTCTCGATGCACACTGGCATTGATTCACAGCGATTGATGCACAATCAGATATACGAAGATGAGTATGATGTTTTAGTAGAAGGATTAGGTAATTTAGCAGAACTCCCAATTATTATTGATGATACTCCAGCTAGTGAATTAACTCCTAATAGAATACGGTCTGTACTGCGTCGTATCTCCTCAGAGAAGGGTGAATTAGGTTTAGTGATACTGGACTACATTCAAAAGCTTGGAGATAGAGCAGCAGGTAATAGAGCGCAAGCAATTGGGAAGTATTCAGGGGCTTGTAAGGATATAGCTAAAACTTGCAATACTCCCTTTGTTGTCTTGGCTCAAATCAATCGTGGGGTAGAAGCGTCTAGTAATAAACGCCCTTCGATGGCTGATATCAAAGACAGTGGCGATATTGAGCAGGATATGGATTTAGGATTATTGCTATATCGAGATGAGTATTACAAGTCAGATACTGATGATAAGGGCATCATGGAGATTATTGTAGGGAAGAATCGTAATGGTGGGACTGGTACTTGTAAGGTTACATTTAATCCCAGTGTGGGAAAATTCACTAACTTGTAAGAGGATTAATTATTAAGAAAGTCTAAAATGTATCGTGTTCAGCCTTACTTTGTGTAAGTTTAAAAGATAAATTTATATTTAGTAAGAATTACACATTGTATAATCAATATAATTGCGACCAATACCGTCGAGGTTATCTAGAGGGAATTGAACAGATGCTAAACGAAAAATACGGTTTAGTTTAATCAAAAAAAGACCCAGGCGTATTAATACGCCTGGGTTTCGTCGTTTTCAAGTTTTATGCGTAATCGCTTGTTCTGTTCAATCATGGCACAAAAAAATCCCTACAATTTCAATCTCAGTTTTCTTCCCAATCCCTGCGACGCTTTGTACCAGGATGATGTCGAAATATCGAAACTCCCCCATATCCAAGAATTGGTGGAATTGGCACAGGATATGGAAGATCAGATATCTGGCGATTTCAATTTAGACTTCGTGCTGTTTAAAATCTTTGACAATTCTTTAGCATTTGTGAAAACTGGACTATTGTGTTTTAAAATAAAGTATTTCAAATTATTCAAGAGTGTTTGCGGTACATGTAAGCAATTTCGCCAAGAAAAACTCGGCTATAGTACTTGGTACGCCAATAGAATGATTCAAGCTGCGAGAGTCGTTATGACTTTGGTGGCTGCGGGTTTTGAGGTTCTTCCGAGAAATGAGGTCCAGTGCCGAAGTTTACGGTCCTGTTGCGAAAGCGAAGATGATCTAGTGCCAGCCTGGCGTTCTGTGGTGGAGAATATCGAATCTCACAAAATCACAGCAAAATCCATCAGGGGGTATCTGAAGCCAGAGGAAGAGTGCGATTCGTTCCTAGCGAAACTGGGTAATACCCATATAAACTAGGGCTTCTGGAACAATCCAGATGACAACTTCTGATTTGATGAGGGTGAAAAACCCTCCCCCGAAACTCACGGGTGATACGAAATCCGATTCCCATACCCACCTTATAAATCAAAGAGAATTTAACCAATGATAATGAGTTAAATTTTTAATTTCTTCTTTCATTTCCCTAAGAACATTACAACGTTGTACTAAGAGTTCTTCAATTTCATTAATTGTCTCAAAATGCTCATTAACTAGAGGTTCATCTACTAGAGTCCAGAGTCGTTCTGCTGGTTGTAATTCTGGAGAATAAGGTGGCAAAAATTCGATGGTTATTCCTTCAGGAATTGTTGCTTTTTTGCTCCGATGCCAGGAGCGCATTATCTTCTACTAACAAAACTTTTTTTTTCGGAAATCCCAGCATCAACTGCAAACTTTTGATAGACAAGATTAAGCCATTTAGTATTAACTCTTGGAATTAAATACCACAAAGTTTCTCCCGTCTTTGGCTTAACAAATCCATAGACATACAACCATTCATAACGATGTTGAACAACCGCCATCGGTCGTTCGCCAACTTTAGCCCAAACCTTTCTGAGAATTGGTTTTAGCCCTATTCTATGTTCATCAAAAAACCATAAATCCACCTCTGATTCTCGATGTTTTTCTTCTAATTTTTTAACTAAAGATACTTTCCAAAGTAAATGCCATCTTCTTGATTCTACAAAGTCCTTGCTGTTTAGATACTTTTTTTTAAGTTCTGAGGGGCTGTGATGTTTTTCTAAATGAGCTTTTCTTGGCATTGCTCTAATATTATAATCTTTTCCCTATTATAAGTCTGTTTTGCCAATCGGATTTCGTATGACTCCTTATCTGCCCACACCGAGCACCATCCTCGGAATCCTACAGAGTGAAGCTGGGGACAGGGCGTAATCAGACACCAAGTTGCAGGTGACACTGACGCTAATAGGGAAGCCACATGGTGAAACAGAACCTAAAAAAGCAACTTACTGGCAGGAGGACGCAACTCAAATGTCCTACCCCGCTTGAGTTATGTATCCCGCCGAGTTATTCTTCTGACATCCGCATGAGTATGGGATTCAAGCAGTTGAATTGGTTACACCTAAAGGGCTACAAAAGACTATCACAGGATAGTTATCGAATCAGAGGAACGAATAAAAACGAATCTAGGGTCTGTAAGTAGGTCGTACTTACGGTAGAGCAGACGAGAGCATTAATTCCCTAGGCTCGGGTAGGACAGACCGTAACTGGTCTGAGGAACTCAGAACACATGAACTGGAGTAGAGCATGATTGGACACATTGACAAACTCAATAGTGAATCGTGGAAAAATCTCCCCTGGAAGAAATTTCGTAAAGATTTATTCCGCCTACAAAAGCGCGTGTGGAAAGCGGTTCGAGCAGGAGATATGCAAAAAGCAAGGTCATTGCAAAAACTAATACTCCGCTCCCAAGCAGCTAGATACTTAGCTATACGTCAAGTAACACAGTTAAACGCTGGTAAGAAAACGGCTGGAATCGACGGAAAACTAGCCCTTACATTTAAGGAAAGGTTTGAACTCGAAGAAGAACTGAGGTTAAAAGCTAATGACTGGAAACACAAAGGATTGCGAGAAATTCCCATCCCTAAAAAAGATGGAACAAAACGCATTCTAAAAGTTCCGACTATTAGCGATAGAGCATGGCAATGTATGGCAAAATACGCCTTAGAACCAGCCCACGAAGCAACCTTTCACGCTCGAAGTTATGGATTTAGGACGGGACGCTCCGCGCAGGATGCACAGAAAATCCTCTTTCTAAATTTAAGCTCCAAAGCCAAAGGTAGCCAAAAACGAGTCATCGAATTGGATATCAAAAAATGCTTGTGCGATTCGTTTCTACTGAAATCCTCTTTGCAGGTGGAATGTAGAACTTTTAAGTTGAGTAACCTAATCAGGGTAGAGTTCGCACTTGAATCCTCAACTAAATGATAACTTGTACTTCTTCAAGGTGAGACAAAGTATCCTAGAAAGTCAAGTCCTTGCGCCCTTGTGCGGGGTTGAAAACACAGAGCGTCCCCTTCGGTGACGAAGGTGAGAAGTTTCCCTTATGTCTGGGATGACAACCCAGAGGTAAAAGCGGGACTGAAAGCGAAAAGCGCGATAATTGCTGAAAACGCCTCATCGCAAGTAAGTGTTCTATATCCGACACTGGACTGAGATTGTATCGAGGAAAAGTACATCGTGGGAGAGAAAATACAAACATCATCAGAACCGTCTCAATTTGATAGCAAGGGAAATAAGCTGGTGGATAATGCCACACCTTGCGTCTGAAATATCAGGCAGAACTAAGATTTACAGCTTTAAGCATGAGTTGTAACGCACAATCAGTTCACACTAGGCGGAGAGATGTATCCTAAAGAACACAAATCAACTGGGTATAGCCAGATATCCAGCAAAGAAGTACAGGAACGAAGTAACTCTGTCTCATCCCCAGAACACTGGTAGGTATAGTCAACACCGTATGTTGAGACTTGAGAAAGATGGGTTAAGAAGCCAATGCCTAATTTGAAACAACAAGTAATGCCTGAAAAGGGATGGGGTAATGCCCAGGATAAGCAGACGTAACCCGCGTGCGATTCGTTGATGGTGCGAAGCTCTAGAAACTAGAGAAGTAGAGCCATCCAGGTGATGACGGAGAGAAAACCGTATGTAGCTTGAACTGATAGTTGGATGTGGGTTAAAGTCCCACCATCTAGGAGAAAGATG
>JASJCP010000012.1 GCA_030065935.1 Xenococcaceae cyanobacterium MO_167.B27 | reverse complement strand
GAGTTGTTGAGTGAGATGAAAGCCAATAAATCCTGCTGCGCCTGTGACTAAAATTTGTTTCATAGTTTAGTTATTTTTTTCCGTTATTAGTAAATATTGTTTGGCTAGCTGAGTGGCTTGGATCAAAGTTGCAGACAACTGTAGCTAACGGCTAATAGCTTTTTCCATGAATATTGGGTTTGGTTTAATCTATTATGAGATTAATTTAATACCTAATTCAAGCTAAATCAACATTTTGTAAACATTAGTTAGTTGCCAATTTTTTCTTTTTGTTAATTTTTTTGGTAACAAACCCATTGAAAATAACTAGCAAACAAATCCAAGAACACAAATAGGAAGGTAATAAATATCGCCAAAGATTAGCTGGTGCGACAATCAAATAGCCCACAGGATATATCACACTAAAGAGTGACGGAATTATTAACTCAATTTTACGATTTAAAAGACCAACTACCAGAAAAATTGCCGAAAGAGTTAGAAAAATATAGTGTCTAAAGATGAGTGAAAATATTTTATTATCTAGAAGAGTATTAAGCAGATTGACATACCAAGCTTTTATTGTTGGTAGTTTGCTGTCAAATTCGATACCCATTTGGGCGCGCTCTTGGGTGACGATTGGTTGTTCCTTGAGAATTCCCCAAGTCTGATAGGATGGATTATTGGGAACTTGTAAAAGATAAGCAGTATAACAAGCCTGATGTGTGAGGTATCCAAGAGGATGTCTAATTGCAGTCTGAATTATTTTGCTAACAATAAAGCTGTTTTGTTCTTTAGGAATTTTACCAATAGCAGCAGGAACATCTTTATCCCACACAATATAACCTGCTGAAGCACACATATAACCGTCAAGAAGTTTTTGAAAAGTACCTGAACCAAATTCCTGATTTATCGACTGTTTTTCCCGATTAATTTCTGATTCATCCATAATATTGCGAGAATAATAAACTGTCCCTACGTATTGATTGAGTAATCCATGAGATGTTGGGTTATTATTCCTGTCTACATTCGGACTAAGTTCGATAATTTTACCTGGTAATAAGATTATTAAAAGAATTAGAATTAGCTCTCTACTTTTTTTCAAAAGACTACTATTACGACCAAAAAATAATATATAAATTGGCATAACTATCAAGACGAAAAAAATAGTTTCTCGCCTAAACGTTACTCCCATAGACAGAGTAATAATCGATAAAGTAAATAAAGTCTTGCTGTTTTGATGAATTGATTTAATTAAGAAAGCTATGGTTAATAGTGTAAAGCTAGTCATCCAATTGTTAGACACAGTAGCATTAGAATAAAGCCATAGGGATGGTAGTAAAATAATCAAGCTACAGTTGATGAGAAATAACCTATTGTTTCTAACAACTTGTCTAATTAGGTAGAAGATAGAACCCCAAAATAATGTACCTTGAATAAAACTAAACAAACTAGGATTATTCACAAAATACTGTGTCAGGTGCATAAGCATGGCGAGAATAGGAGGGTGCCATGTATTGTATTGGTTATTTAAAGCATCTTGCCAATGATACAAGGCATCAATAGACAGGACAGCAGGGTAAAACACTAGCATCCAGAATCCACTTAAGGTTGTGGAAAGAAAAATTATATAGCTGGTTGTCCCCAATCTGGTTTTTAGTTTTTCTTGCCAAATATGGACTGTACTAATAAATAGAACGGTCATCCACACATAGCTAATTAACGTTGAAAAAACCACATAACTAAGTTGAGAATTAAAAATTTGATACCAGATGGGAAAGATTGCAAGTGCTAAAACCAAAGCAATTAAGGCAGACCAGTATAATGTTTTAGTGGAAGTTTGCAACAATTTTGGTACGTGGCTTTTGAAGAAATGACAATTATAATTCATTAAATTAATTGAGATTTAATATATTGAAAGGATGAATGATGAGGGATGAGGATTGAGGAGGAAATAATCCGCTAGATATTAGATTTGGCTGGTATTTTCTTATCCGCAATCTCGATCTGAATCAGTCGTGATACTGGCGTTGCGTTGTCATAAGATAATATGATCTCCCTATCATCCAAAATCTTTAACAAGCTCGCATTTTGAAACAGCCCTACCCCTTAATAAGGGGGGAGACTCACGCAAAGAATAAAATGATCGATTTGAGTACAACTCGGTATGAGAAAATAAGGGACTAGATATTAGAGTTGGTTGGTATTTCCTCGTATCCCACCATCCCTCATCCCTTATGCCTTATATTCCCCACCCCTTTGTTGCAGACTTATATAGAAATAAAATCCCATCCCTATTAAAGTCAAGCTTCCTAGGAGAAAGATTTGAGTTGCTGTAGCTGCTGCTACTCCCTGGGCTGAATCATAACTAAATAAGCTGACTGCTAAGGCATAGGCGTACTGGTAAGTGCCAACAAAGCCAGGGGCAGAAGGAACAAGAGTACTTAAATTCACTAAACCCATAACAGATAGCATCTGCTGCCAATTTAAAGATAAGTCTATTGCTTTTAAGACTGACCACTGAGCTATTCCCTCTAACAACCACACTATGAGAGAAAGAGATACAGTCTGAGCTAACCTACTGCCACGCAGACTAGATAAACCCTTGCAAAAGCCCTGAATTTTTTGATTAACGGCAGCAGGTAAGGGAATAGTCCAATTTTGTGGGGAATTTCGACTTGAAATCAACAAAACGATAAAAATTACCGAAAATAATGTGCCTGCCACTGTGGTCAAGCTACTGAGCAAAACTGTTTGTTCACTGATGAATAGTCTTCCTAGGACTAGACATAAAACTACTATGAGTCCATCTAAGACTCGTTCTACCACAATTGAGCCTGCGATCGCCATACGAGAAAGTCGATAACGTCTTCCAGCAAAATTGGCGCGGAATAATTCTCCCAGACGAGCGGGTAAAATATTGTTCATAGCGTAACCCACTACAAGAACTATCCCCACAGACTGAAAAGAGAGATGTTTTATGTCCCAAAGCAAACTACGCCAGCGCACTACTCTAACAATCATATTGGCAGTGTAAAAACCTATGGCTATAACCAACCATTGATTGTCCGCTTGAGAGAGTATGGCTTGTACTTGCGCCCAACTGGTTTGGCGTAAAGCCAGCCAGAAAAATAAGACTCCTAGTGCTACACCAATTAATCCCCGCAGCCAAGTCCGCCCACAAATCAGAATTCTAGAAAATTTTGCCATTAGCTGTAAAAAATTAACTCAGGAATCTAAACTTGAGAATGTACCACAATGCCTTTAATCCATCTTTCCAGTTAATTTTCTTACCCTCAGCATAAGTTCGCCCGTAATAAGATATTCCTGTTTCATAGATACGCCAGCGACGGCGGGATCTAGTCACTTTTACGGTAAATTCCACCTCGAATCCGAAGTCATTGGAGGTGAGTTTCATTCCTTCTAATACTTCACGACGAAACATTTTATAGCACACTTCGATGTCACTCAAAGTGGTATTACAGAATAAGTCGATGAGATTGGAAATAAATTTATTAGCTAGTAAATGATGGAAGTAAAGGACACGGTGAGGATTGCCATAAAAGCGAGAGCCATAGACTACATCTGCCCATCCTTCTGCGATTAAATCCCACATCCGACCCCAGTCTTGGGGGTTGTACTCTAAGTCAGCATCTTGGATAACTATGACATCTCCAGTAGTAGCTTGGAATCCAGTTCGTAAGGCAGCACCTTTACCTTGGTTTTTCTTGTGAAAGATAACTTTTACCCTGACAGGAGGCTTTTGAGGCAAGGCAATACTTAAAGCAGACTCTTGTAATTCTGGCTCATTGCCATTTATCGTCACTAATTGACGCTCATGGCTCAGATCTAAATGAACAGAGTTGCTATCTGTGTGTCCAAACTTATCTACTAGCCACTCCCTAGTGCCATCGGTAGAACAATCATCTACCATGACTATTTCTTTGGGAATTTCTGGACAAGCCAAGATTACTTTGGCTAATAAAGTGTCTAAAGTGTGAATCTCATTATAGACAGGTATGACAACTGATAATTTCACGGACTATCTACTCCTCTATTTTCCAGCAGTTGCTTCTAAACTGCTGCTTTATTTGAATGATGCTGAACAACTATAACCTACTACGAGATACAAACTTAGATATTATCCAGTTTGTAGAGGTTTTTAGTAGGTGATGTTGATTAATGTATGGGGAGATTAAACGGAGGTTAAGAGAAACGAGAAATCGTGGTAATTTAACTGGAGCGTCGCTTTTTGGGGCAGTGACTAAGATTAGGATTTACTACCTATAGACAATTAAGGATGCCTCAATATGTCTTGATTTTAAATATGCCTAATTTTCTTATAATTAAATATACTAAACTCTATAACTAAGTCCAAAAAAAATTTTTTTTTTTTAATTTTTGTGGTGGATTTTATTCTGGTAATTTCAAGAATGTGTCGAATTTGTATCGTGTTTTGGCTATTTATCTGAAAAATTTATCGATAAATTATATTTAACTTTTTGGGGTTTGTATATTTTTATTAAATTGAGCTATTATTAAGCGACGAAATAATGTATTAATTACTATTGTGGTATCGTGGTGATTTGATCGTAACTTAATTATTTAATGTAATTGTATAACTTTTGTAATTGGATATACATTTTATGATAATATTTTACGATAGTCTGTCGCTTTAGTGGAGTTTAACAAGGCTCAAATGAAGTAACTAGTGCTTTTAGGGTTGATCTTTAACTTAAAACACTCAGAGTAAAAGATTAATTAGTAGAGCATTAAGTTATAGAAATTTAGCTAATACAATCTAAAAAACCGAGTAACAGAGAAAAAAATAGTTAAATTTAGCTAGCAATATTTGGGGTTAAGATTATACTTTACTGCGTTGAATAATTAGTGCCTAATGTCTTGATTTGTCAGCCTCTTTGGTCAATAAATAAGAAAAATGTATGAGGTAAAATCAATGATTACGAAGGTGGAAACCTCATCTTGGAATCAGGATACTGAGTATGTTTCTTTGTTGCAGAAAAACCAGTCAAATGATTTACCTAACTTGAGTGTAAAACTCTTGGAACGACGAATTACCTTAATGACAGCAACCGCTATCATGAATGCTATTCACTCAGCCTGTGTAGAAGAGAAAAAACTAACCATAGCGTCTTATAACGTACATAGTTTTAACTTGTCTATGCAATTACCCTGGTTTTATGAATTTCAACAAAGTGCTAATATTACTCGTTGTGATGGGGTTGGTATATTAAAAGCTTTACAGTGGATGGGAAATGACTTTCCCCTTCAGTATCGAGTTTCTGGTACAGCTTTTGTGCCAAAACTGCTGGAATATGGCAACCAAAATAGTTTCTCCTTCTTTTTGCTAGGTTCAACACCAAAGTATTTAGAAGAAGCTATGCAACGAGTGAAACAGAAATATCCCGAACTAAAAATAGCTGGACATGATGGATATTTCGACAAGAAAAATACCGAACAAAACCAGGCTATAGTCGAGCAAATTAACCAATTCAAGCCTAATATCTTGCTGGTTGGTATGGGAATGCCCACCCAAGAGAAATGGATTCAAGAATATCGTCGGGAGCTTGAAGTTAATGTAATTATGCCTTGTGGGGCAATCATAGATCGACTAGCTGGTGTTGTTGCTGAATGTCCACCATGGATTTCCAATAGTGGATTGGAGTGGCTTTATCGTCTAATTTCTGAACCTAGACGTTTAGGAGGACGGTATTTAATTGGTAATCCAGCTTTCATGCTTCAGATTGCCCTAGCTAAATCTCTAGGAATTTCTGATTTGCGTGTCAGCAAAATGTAAAGAAAAGAAGAGCAAACACAGTAGTTTAATCAAAAAAACTACAAAACTCACTCTTCTGTAGTTTAAACAACGTTTTTCAAGGACTATGTTAGCAAAAGTTAGTGTCATTGTACCTGCTTATAACATTAGTGCCTATATTGCAGATGCTCTTGAATCTTTAGAGAGACAATCTTATAAAGATTTTGAGGTGCTGATTGTGGATGATGGCTCTACAGATAATACGGCTGAGATAGTCAAATCTTTTTGTGAGCGAGACTCTCGTTTTCGCTTATTACAAAAACCAAATGGTGGATTAGCATCAGCGAGAAATTATGGTATTCGTCACGCTCAAGGGGAATATATCGCTCTGCTGGACGGTGATGATATTTATCAACCAGACAAGTTAATCACTCATGTAATTCCATTGGCTCACTCAACGGGAATTGGTGTTGTTTATAGTGCTTCTAGAGCAATTCGCGAAGACGGAAAGCCAACTTTTATGGTTTTGAGTGGTAAACCAGTCAAGTCCGATCCTCTGTTGGCATTACTGTGTAAAAATTTCATTGGTCATGGCTCAAATGCTGTATTTCGTCGCTGCATTTTTGACGAGGTAGGTGGATTCGATGAAACTTTACGAAGTTGTGAAGATATAGATTTTTGGCTGCGAGTTGCTGAAACTAGACGCTGGAGCTTTTATCGCTTACCACATATTTTATGTTGTTATCGAGTTTGTCCTTCTGGACTTTCTTTTAACGTTCAACAGATGCAGCGTAGTCGTGAAAAAGTGATTTCCGCAGCTTATAAACGCTCTCCTGAGCTAGTTCAATCTATTTTACCCACCGCCTATGCTTATATGTACCGCTATCTAGCAAGGCTATCCTTAACTGCTGGAAATGTAGGACAAGCTCGCTATTTTATAGACGTAGCCTTGAGTAGTGATGGTTCGATCTTTTATCGAGATTGGCGATCGCTCCTTACTTTAATATCGGTGAAAGTTGCACCCTTGGCTAAGTTGGGGATTAAACAAACTTTAGGTACAGTAAAAACCCATTCCAGATAATTATCAACGGTTGTTGTTCGCGAGAAGAGTGGCTGATGTGCTGAAACAAAATGCCAAAAAACCCAAAGATTTTTTCAATACTGAGCATCTAAAAGCTGACCTCAGAGGTCGCTCTATTCGTGGTGGTGCAGTTACCGTAGCTGCTCAAGCGGGTAAATTTGCCATCCAGATGACCTCCACTATTGCGTTAGGAAGGCTGTTAACCCCAGAAGATTATGGTCTAATCGCTATGGTCACTGTGGTGATTAAATTCGTGCAGATGTTCAAAAATCTGGGGCTTTCTACAGCGACTATCCAAAAAGAGGAAATCAATCACCAGCAAGTTAGTACTCTCTTCTGGATCAATGTGGGTATCAGCTTGATTATTACCTTATTACTCATAGCTCTAGCACCTGTCATTGCTGGATTTTACAGCGAACCTCGATTAATACCAATCATGCTTGTCTTAGCCAGCGTCTTTATTTTTAGTGGGTTGAGTGTTCAGCATCAAGCACTACTAAGAAGACAGATGCGTTTCACTAGCCTTGCCAAGATTGCAGTCATTTCCCTCTTTACTAGCTTAATCGTTGCCGTAATATTGGCTTGGTATCAAGCAGGTTACTGGGCATTAGTGTTTCTGCAACTGACAAGTGTGATTGTTTATACCCTAGGGGTGTGGATAGCTTGTGGTTGGCGACCAGGATTACCAGTATGGAACTCTGGCATTGGTTCGATGCTGGCTTTTGGAGGAAATTTGACCGCTTTTAACTGTGTTAATTATGTTTCCCGTAACTTAGATAATATTCTCATTGGTCGATTTTGGGGTTCTCAGGAATTAGGTCTTTACGCCAAAGCTTATCAGCTAATTCTGTTGCCAATTCAACAAATTAACGCACCCATGACAAGTGTAGCTCTTCCTACCCTGAGTTGTTTGCAGACTCAGAAGCAACAATACTCTCGCTATTACTATAAAGCTCTGTTGTCAATAACTAGCTTGGGGATGGCTCTAGTTGCCTTTACCTTTGCTTCAGCAGATAAGATGATTCTTCTGTTTTTAGGACAGCAATGGTTAGGGGTCGTTCCCATTTTCCGGTGGTTGATGCCAGCAGCTTTTATTGGCACGTTAAATGTGGCAGAAACTTGGGTATATCAATCTTTGGGGCGTACTGACCGTCAGTTTCGGCTCGGACTGGTGATGTCAACTATTGATGTCCTGATTTTTGTAGTAAGTGTTCGTTGGGGTGCTGTTGGTGTAGCTGCTGCTTATGGCTTATCTCGACCCATTCTTTGGCTGCCAAAAATAATCTATTGCTACAGAGGAACACCTTTGAGAGTCACTGAGTTAGCCAGTACTCTGTTTCATCCAGTTTCAGCATCCATTGGTGCAGCAGGCTTATTGATGGTAATTAACCAGTTCTTGTCAACGGGAAGCAATTTGGCGATCGCTATTGGGCTAGATTGCCTAATATATGGTCTGCTTTACCTAACAATATGGATGATTCTGCCCAATGGCAAACAAACCTTGTGGGAAATGTTACGGATGCTTAAGGAGTTTCGGAAAAAGAAAAAGTGATTACGAGTCAGAATTAACGGAATCAAACAAGCAAATATAGGAGAAATAATCAGATGGTAGTATCATCGCGTCAGTTAGAAAAAGCTCAGGTTAAATCATCGAAAACAATTAAATTAGGAGTAGTTGCCAACGAATTTTTTGACCTGTCTATTGGCAGGATGGGCGGTTTTGGTTGGGCTACTCGTCAAGTGGCTAAATGCTTCCAAGATGAATCACTGGGAGTAGAAGTAGTATTTTTATCTCGTGAAGCGATGGAAATACCCGACCCAGAAGAAACCTTAATTCATGGTTGTCGGTTAATTCCTCGTCATCCTAATTTCTTAGAATATTGTCGTCGCATATGGGCAGAAAATTTCGATCTACTTCTATCTATTGACTATCGACCCAATTATAGTCCTCTATTTAGGATTTTGCTTCAAACTCCTATTATTGTCTGGGTTCGCGACCCCAGGACTCCTGAAGATGTAGCCAAGATTGCGACCATTCGTATTCCTGGAGAAGAAGATATTAAACCTCAAGGACTCTGGACTCCTGACTGTACTTCTTTAGGAAAGGTGTTTCAAACTTCTCAGTGGTTGGGTCGTCCAGTACTCTTTGGGACTCCTGCTTCTTTTCTTCGGGAAAAAGTTTTGGGGACTTATGGCGTAAAAAATGCTGAAGTCGCTTTGTTACCCAATATTATCGATATTGAGCCAGGAGAAATTACCAAAAGTGAGAAACCCACAGTGGTCTTTCTGGCTCGTCTCGATCCTTATAAGCGACCCTGGTTATTTGTGGAATTAGCAAAGCATTTTCCTGATGTTGAGTTTATCTTCCTCGGCAAAGCTCATTTTGAAGGTAAAGGTGCTTGGAAACCGGAGGGACTTCCTGAGAATGTGCGCTTGATGGGTCATATAGTTGGAGAAGAAAAAATCCGTCTTCTTTCCTCAGCTTGGATGTTAGTTAATACATCAATTCACGAAGGATTAGCCGTTAGTTTCCAAGAATCACTCAAGTGTGAAACTCCTATTCTCAGCAGCGTAGATCCTGAAGGGGTGGTTTCTCGTTTTGGTGTCTATGTAGGACGCTGGGATGGGAGTGGTATGGAAGGTATGCCTAAGTTTATTGACGGTCTGACTCGATTACTAGAAGATCATGAACTGCGGACTAGATTAGGCAAAGAAGGTCGGGAATGGGTCAGTAAAACCCATAATAAATCCCGTTTTCTGGAGGTATTCCAAGAGCTATGTACCAAAGCAGGGGTTAATTATGGAAGGGATGAAGGATGAAGCATGAAGGATAAGGGATAAAGGATTCAGTAGGGACGTAGCATACTACCTCCGTACAGTCTTCAGGGAGCGGGAAATAATCAAGGAGTGCTGACCTATTTTCCTCACTCCTCCTCAGTCATCATCCCTCCTATCCCACCACCCCAAAAGGCAAATAACTGACAACTAATTAAAAACTGCTGTAATTATGCTGCAACGGCTCTCATCTCCAAAAAAGCCTCGGGTTAAGACCGTAGCTAGTCCCACCAAATTTCCTTATCTAGTAGCTCTTAGACCCCACCAGTGGACCAAAAATCTGATTGTTTTTGCTGCGCCTTTGTTTGCTTTTAGTCTGAATTGGCGATCGCTTAGTGGTAGTTTACTAGCATTTATCTTGTTTTGTGCTGCTTCTAGTAGCTTTTATTTGCTCAATGACATCGCTGATGTTAAATCCGACCGCCAGCACCCTGTTAAGTGTCAACGACCCATCGCAGCAGGTCTGGTCAGTATTCCCATAGCAATAGTTATGGCATTAGTCCTGTTGACAGGTGCTTTGATTCTTGGGTATTGGCGATCGCCAATCTTGGGGATTACCCTGACTGGCTACGCTTTACTACAAGTAGCTTACAATGTAAAACTGAAGCGTACTCCTATTATGGACATTATAGCGATCGCGACAGGATTTGTGTTAAGAGCTTATGGGGGGGCTGGAGCATCAGGAATAGTTTTATCTGTCTGGTTTATCCTCTGTACAGCAATGCTAGCTCTGTTTTTAGCAGTAGAAAAGCGCAAAGCAGAACTGAGGTTATTAAAAGTAAGAGGAGGTAAAACCCGTTCTGTTCTCAAACACTACTCCTTAAACTTACTAACTCGCATGGAGAGTATGGTAACAAATGGAACGTTGATGAGCTATGCCCTTTGGAGTTCTGGTCCGATAGTAAAAGGTGCTTCCACTCCTTGGATGATGCTGACATTTCCTTTTGTGTTGTATGGAATTTTCCGCTATCAAATGCTCAGTGAGTCTCAAGAGAAGATTGAGGAGGATAAGGTCGGTTGTAAGCAAATAGAACAAACTGAGCGACCAGAAGACATTTTATTAACCAACATACCAATACTGCTTACTGTTGTTGGTTGGGTTATGACGATCTTGATAATTTTAGGGTTGAAACATCAGGGGGTAATTGAGTAAATCAGATAAGTCTAACAAATCTCGGTATGTTCAAGTAGCAAGTAGCGAGTAGCGAGTAGCTTTTTAGCAAGTAATAACCACTAACCACTAACCACTAACAAATAATTATGCTCTCGGGTAATTCATGAATTACCCCGAAGCTCGAACCAACCACCAATCAGGAATATGCACCGACGTAAGTTTAATCACAAAACAACCGTTATAGCTGCGATCAATCTCCATTTTCTCAAGAATGCGGGTATCAAAGGTATCATCATTGACCTAGACAACACCATTGTGTCGGAAGATGACTGCTATATCTCTCCCAATGGAGAAAATTGGATTAAACAAGCAAAATTAGAGGGACTTAAATGCTTTATTTTGTCTAATGGTAAGCGTCGGTACAGAGTGGAATACTGGTCTGAGCGCATGGATATACCAGCTATTAGTCCTGCTCGAAAACCTTTGCTATTTAGCTTTTATAAGGCTCTAAGGTATATGGAGCTTAAACCTCAAGAAATTGTAGTGATTGGTGATAGTCTGCACACTGATATTGTCGGAGCTTGGCTCTGGGGTTGTTCCAGCATTCAGGTCGCCAGCCTTCCTCATCCACCTAAGTGGTGGGAAAAGCTATTCAGGCAGTGGGTACAAATTCCCTACCCTCAAGATTGTGAACTTTGGCAACTTGAGGGGAATTCTCTGGAAAATAGCTGCTGAAACTGGACTAAATTCCGCTTTTTGTCCCTTTCCTCTTGAATCTTGGTAATTATTTTGTCGAAATAACAGTTCTTCTATTTTAGTCAATAGCAATATGTTTCAATCCCTTAGTAACCAATATATTTCCAGGCTAGTATGGCATCTTTACTGTGATGCCCCAACACTTACTCGTCTGTTAGCTTTAGCACGTACATTTATCTGTCCTATGCAACGGCTCTTGGCTGAAGTTCCCAAGGGGTCAACCCTATTGGACATTGGCTGCGGTAAGGGAATATTCCTATTACTTTTAGCGACAAACAACCAGATGTCTAGTGCGATGGGCATCGATCCTGATGGCAAAGCTCTACACATAGCAAAGAAAGCAATGGCGAAGGTAGCTAATCAAAGTGAGAAAGTAAATATTAACTTTATCCCAGGGAGTAGTCCTGAAGATTGGCCACAAGATACCTATTTTTCAGTTGTGAGCTTGATTGATGTTATGCACCATATCCCTCCTGAGCAACAATACTGGCTATTCTGTGAAGCAGTAAAAAGAGTTGCTCCTGGTGGTCGTCTTATCTATAAAGATATGTGTCACCGACCCTTTTGGCTTGCTACAGCAAATCGTCTGCACGATCTGATAGTAGCCAGACAATGGATTAACTATGTTCCCCTAGACACAATTAAGCATTGGGGATTATCCCTCGGTCTTGAACTGAAAACAGAAAGCTTTTACTTAAGCTATGTCTATGGTCATGAAAAACTAGTATTTAATAAGCCTTTAATCTAACCATGAATATAAGTTTATTCCTTGATAAAAAGTATATTAAAAATTACATTTATCAACTTATTGCTCAATACTGGGGAGATATTTTAATTGTTATTGCCTTGATGACAGTGGTTAGTTGCCTATCTTGTATATGGGCTTGGTTCATTAGTCCAGTTCTTGTTGAAAATTCATACTGGGACTTATGGTTTGAGTCAGATATTCCTCGTGAATTTGCCAATATGATTGATCGATGGAGTAATCATTATCGAACCAATGTACATCCATTATTTTCCCTCATAGCATTTCCGCCGACGTACTTACTCACCAAGTTAGGTTTTGAGTCGATTAGCGCAGTAAGAATTGTCATTGCTTTCGTTGCCTCTGTTTGGATTAGCTTACTGTACTGGGTAATCAGATTAATTAATTGTCGCAGATTTGACGCAATTGTATTTAGTCTCCTCGGAGCAATTAGCGGAGCAGCAATATTTTGGTTTGGTGTGCCAGTAACTTACTCCTTCGGCTCTGTAAGTATGCTTACCGCGTTAGTAATTGTGGGATTAGGGCAGTATCGCCAGTTATCTTCATGGTGGTATTTGGGCGTTAGTGCCTTAACTTTGAGCATTACTACTACCAATTGGATGGCTGGAATTCTGGCAACCTTTGTTAACCATCGCTGGAAGCAGGCTCTACAGATTACCATCAATGCCTTCTCCTTAGTTGTGATTCTATCGTTTGTTCAGTACTTAATTTTTCCCAGTGCGGAATTTTTGCTCAAAATTCAGAGCGAAAAAACTTATGTTTTCAATGAGGGATCGGTTGGAGCATTAAACGTCATTCAGTCTTTTATCTCTCACACTATGATTGTGCCAGCTATTGAGATAATTGACAAAACCTCTCGCCCAGGATTTGCCACACCAGGTATTCAAATGGTGACTCAACTGTCAGCACCTGGATCAGGAAGTTTGTGGGGTAAAGTTGCTGTTCTATTATGGACTGCACTTTTAGGTTTGGGTATATGGGGACTATTCTCAATTAAAAAGCATCTCAAACTACGTATTGTTTTAGCTCTCATTATCCTGGGTCAGCTAGTACTACATCTGCTTTACGGAGAAGAAACCTTTGTTTATTCCCTTCATTTTGCACCATTTTTAGTCATTTTGGCAGCAATGAGTACACTGACCCGCGCTCGCCCATTAGCATTAGTACTAGCAGGTATGCTCCTACTTAGTGCAGGTATCAACAACAGCTTACAATTTAATCGAGCTACAGAATCGATGCGGGTTAGCGATCACCAACAAGTATTACTACCAGCACCAAGCAATCTCAAACAAGACCAAGGATATCATCGGCTTGGTGGTAGTTTCAGTCCCCCTGAAAGTAGTTTTGGTATTTCTTTTTGGATTAGAGATCAAGAAGGAAATCTCCAGACTACTAGTGATAATATTGCTTCTGACGAAATTCGTCAGAAGTTAGTTAAGAGCGATAGTGAAGATTTATCAGGTATTGAGACCTCAACTAACTATTATGAAGCATTTTGGTCTGTGGCAGACCCAGGCAAATGGCAACTACACCTGAAAACTCCTCCTAATAGCGATTCTCAACTGATGATTGCGATCCGCAGTGTTGGTGGGACTAGAGGAGAAATCCGTTCCCTGGACTGGGATGGGCAACGGTTACTAATTAACCAGCTAATTGACGATCGCTGGTTGATTAAGCTCGAACCATCGCCTACCAAGGTTTATCTAGGTAAGGAAAAGGGTGATTGGATGATGACTCAACGTAGGACTGCTCATGTGTGGGAGGATTGGCTTGGCTTGGGCTACGCTCTATTCCCCCTCGATAATGGTAATGAATGGAATTTGACGATTGAAAAAGTCTAATAAGTGGTTAGTGGTTAGTAGTTAGTAGTTGAGATAGGCTTTTCTTGCAATAGAAAATTTAGAAATAATTTTGCGCTTGGTAGTTACTAGGGAGGGGATAGAGGAAAAAAAATGACAATGCCTAACTTTTTGATTATTGGTGCAGCTAAAGCTGGAACAACTGCACTATATCATTATCTTCAGCAGCATCCACAAATCTATATGAGTCCTCACAAAGAACCGCGATTTTTTGCTCTTGAGGGAGAATCAATAAATTTTCAGGGACCTGGAGATAAGACCAGGTTTCGATTTGTCACCGAGATGGAATCCTATCGAGCTTTATTTGAGGGAGTTTCTCAAGAAATAGCTATTGGTGAAGCGTCTCCTTGGTATTTGTATGTTCCTCAAGCTGGCGAGCGAATCAAAAAGCACTTACCTGATGTCAAGCTTATTGTGATTCTCCGCGAACCAGTAGCAAGAGCCTATTCTAATTTTATTCATGCACTACGGGAAGGACTTGAACCTCTGGAAGATTTTGCCGAAGCAATGGAAGCAGAATCAGAGAGAATTCGCCAGAACTGGTCATATCGTTGGCATTATAAACAAAAAGGATTTTACTATGGTCAGATAAAACACTATTTTGACCTGTTTGACCGAGAACAAATTAAAGTTTATCTCTACGACGACTTTATTAGTAATCCCATCAGTTTATTACAAGATATTTTTCGTTTTTTGGGGGTAGATGATTCCTTTATTCCAGACTTATCCAGCAAACATAATGTATCGGGTATTCCTAAAAACTATGTTCTGGATCAATTTTTGATTAGAGACACTCGCCTTAAAAGGGTCTTAACTCGTTTAGTTCGATCCAAAACACTGCGCGAGCAACTCGAAAAGAAACTGATGGAATTAAATTTGCGTCAAAAACCTCCTTTAAAACCAGAAGTGCGGGAGCGATTTAAACAGGAGTATCGGGAAGATATTTTAAAACTGCAAGAACTAATCCAAAAGGATTTATCTAAATGGTTAGTGGTTAGTGGGTAGGGGCGCAAGGCTTGCGCCCTGTTAGTGGTTAGTAGCAAGTAGCAAGTAGCAAGTAGCAAGTAGCAATTAGCAAGTAGCAATTAACAACTAACAACTAACAACTAACAATTAACAATTAACAATTAACAAAATGAATAGAGTAAAATTATGTATTTACAAGTTAAAAAGCGTCTGTCTCAACCAATTAAGAGATCGCTGAAGCCGTTAATTGATCTCAAAACTTTCTATCAAATGAAGACTGCTAAGGTACATCCTGCACCAATTTTGATTTTAGGTCATGCTAAATCGGGAACTACAGCGATCGCATCTCTTTTAAGTAAAGTTACTGGTGAGCCTGTTACCATCGATCCTATGTTTAGAATCGATCCTGAAGGGGAGTCACAAAAGCAACTTTTAAGCCAAGAAATTAAGTTTGAGGAATTAGTACAAGCTCATCAATTCTACTTTTCTACTCCCATCAATAAAGACCCGAAGCTGACATTTTTTTATGATGAATTGTGTGAATGTTTCCCTTTAGCAAAGTTCATTTTTGTCATCCGAGATCCTAGAGATAATATTCGTAGCTTTCTCAATCGTCGAGGAATACCAGGAAATCTAGATAAGTTACCAGAAGACAAGAAGAAATGGATCGGTAATCTACCGCCTATACCAGGGAAAAACTATATTGAAAAACTAGCTAACCGTTGGAATTTAGCAGCAGATACTTATCTCAATCATCCAGAAACGTTTATCTTAATTCGCTATGAAGATTTTGTGATGGATAAAGTTGGTACAATTCACAATCTAGCCAAGAAAGTTGGCTTGATTCCCAGTCATGATATTTCAGAATATGTGAATTTACAATATCAACCATCAGGCGATCGCAAAGTAAATTGGTCGGAGTTTTTTGAAACAGAAAACCTGAATCAGATTGAAACTATTTGTAGGGAGAAAATGAATTGCTTTGGTTATAGTCTGGCGATTAATTAAATCAGGAGTATATAGAGATGACTTTACCGAATTTTCTAATTATTGGAGCGCAGAAAGCTGGCTCTAGCTGGCTTGCTTATAATCTTCGTCAGCATCCAGATATTTTTATGCCTAATTCTGAAATTTATTTTTTCAATAAAGAAGAGAATTTTAGTCAAGGTACTGTATGGTATGAAAAGTATTTTACCAAAGCAAAAGATGAAAAGTTAGTTGGGGAAAAAACTCCTGGCTACATTAGCAACTCAGATGCTTGTCTGAGAATTTATCAGACTCTTCCCAATATTAAGCTAATTGCCATACTGAGAAATCCTGTCAAACGAGCAATCTCAGCTATCAATCATCATAGACGTAGAGGTAGAATTCCTCCTCTGTTAGATATCAACACTCTGTTACTAGGAATTTTGTCTAGAGAAAATAAGTATCTAACACAAGAGTTGAGTTATGAATTTATTGCTAGAGGTAAGTATTATTCTCAGCTTAAGACTTACTATGATTACTTTTCTAAAGAGCAAATTTTAGTTTTAACTCTCGAAGAAGATATAGTAAAGCAACCTGCTATGACTCTTAAAAAAGTATGCGATTTTCTAGAGGTTGACTCCTCTTATGAATTTCCCAAAATCAATAAACAAGTAAATAAAAATAAAGCTTTATTAACAGAAGCAATACTTAGTTATTATTTACCTTTTATGAAACCAATTAATCCTTGGTTAGCAAAACTATTACCAAGATTAAATTTTAATACCTACATTGAATCCTATACTATAATTGAATTACAAAAAATATATAAGGAAGAAAATGAAAAACTATTTACTCTATTGCAAAGGAGGATAGAAAGTTGGCAATGAAACTAGAAAACTTGAAAATTAGTCACATATTAAGAGCCTTGATTGTATTTTTACTATTCACATTTACCGTCTTAATATTTGACAGTCCTGCTGCTTTTGCTCACACTCCCCACGATGATGTTTTCCAAGTAGATATATCTCCTAATTATGAGCAAGACAAAACTTTATTCATTATTGTGAGAGGGAACTTACTAAAATCAGAAGATGGGGGTTATAGTTGGCAAAGAATAGTAAAAGGTATAGATCATAAACATAGACTATATGGCTTAGATATTTATTCCAAGTCCAAAGAAACTCTATTTTTATCATCCCTAGGAGATGGAATATATAAATCTCAAGATGGGGGTTCTTCTTGGTTAAAAGTTAATAATGGACTAGAAAACTTACACATAAACTTACTAGCAATTTCTCCAAATAATCCTGATTTAGTTTTAGCTGCTGGAAAAAATCAAGGACTTTATCAGACAGAAAATGGCGGGGAAAGTTGGCGTACAGTTGTGGAAAACGATGCCCAAATAACTGCGATCGCCTATGTTCCGAATCAAGAAAATTTACTCTTTATTGGTGACAAACAAGGCAAGATTTATTTTTCTGAAGATAAAGGTAAAGTTTGGCAGTCTGTATTTAGTATTAATAATGAAGGAACTATTAGTGCGATCGCAATATCCCCGAATTTTACAGAAGACAAAACCTTATTTATCGGCACAGAAAAAGGCAGTATTTTAAAATCTATTGATGGAGGAATATCTTTTGCTCACATAAATAGCATTATCTCAGAGATTACATCTTTAAACTTAGTGGCTCAAGATCAAGGAAATTATGATCTCTTGGCAGTGACAAAGTATGAGGGTGTTTTCTATTCTGATGATAGTGGACACTCCTGGCAAAAGTACTCTAAAGGTTTAACAGTAAATTCTCAAGCACGGGAATTAAATAGACCTTATTTTAGTGAATTAAAAATTTCTCCAGCTTTCGCCAAAGATCAAACTATCTTCTTAGCTGGTTACAACGGACTCTTTAAGTCAACTAATGGCGGACATAAATGGAAAGAGCTAAAGACTTTGTCAGCCAAAACAATTGTCGGGCTAGATGTATCCCCAGATTATACTAATGATTCTACAGTGGCGATCGGTACTTATATATGGGGTGCTTACTTATCTAACAATCAAGGAGCGAGTTGGAAGCCAGTTAACAAAGGTTTAGAGGAATTTGAGCGCATCAAGCAATTTACTGGTATATCCCGTGTATTCGAGATGGTGTTTTCTCCTAACTATGCTTCAGATAATACGATCTTAACAACTACCTGGTATGGCTTATTTAAATCTACCAATAGAGGAAAACAATGGGATAGTCGGTATTGGAAAGAAATTCAACCCAAGAATCAACCTTGGTGGTCAAGATTATCCCAAGGAATTACCACATTAGTTTCCCCTAATTTTGCATCAGATGGCACTATTTATCTGGGAACAATGGATGGTCACATTCTTAAATCTACTGACAGAGGTAAAAACTTTTCTCTGATCAGCCAATTAGATAAAGCTGTTATTTCCCTAGTAGCCTCCCCTGGCTTTGCTACTGACAAAACATTGTACGCAGGTATTTCCAATGGGGTATATAAGTCAGTGGATGGTGGCTCTAGTTGGCAAGCTGCTAGTAATGGTATTAGCTGGTTAGAGGGATTAGACGCGAAAAAAGGAGGAACTGTCAAATTAGCTATCTCCCGTGGCTACAAAGTAGATCAAACCGTTTTTGCAGGTACAGCAGGAGGAGTTTTTAAAACCACAGATGGAGGTAAAAATTGGCAACAATTAGTTGATACTGGCTATGACGACAATGGTTACATCGAAGGTGTGGCATTATCACCAGATTTTCCCAAGGATCAAACACTAATAGTTAGTGTCCGAGGAAAAGGATTATTCAAAAGTCTTGATGCTGGAAACACTTTTACAGAAGTTGGTCAAGATTTAATAAATAACAACCATTTGTTATCCAATATGTACGGCTTTCCCCTAGTAGGTGCATCTATGCCGATTCAGTTCTCACCATCATACGGGAAAGATCGAACTATTTACGGCTATTCGGAAACAGAAGTATATAAATCCCAAGACGGTGGTAATACTTGGTTAGCTATGACTATACCCATACCTGACGGCAATTTCTTGACTTTTGTATCTTTGGGAATCAGGACATCTCCCCTCTTAACATTCATCGCTGCTTTAATCACCGCTTTGTGGAGTTACCTAGTAGTAGGATTTTTGCGCTTGGAGAAACAATTACCCTTTAAAAAATTACCCATCAAGGGTAGTATTACATTTGCAGTATTTATTATAGTTTTAATCTTGTTATCCAGCTAGGAGGATTGGGGGATTGGGGGATTGGGGGATTGGGGGATTGGGGGATTGGGGGATTGGGGAGATGGGGAATTGGGGAGATGGGGAATTGGGGAGATAGGGAATTGGGGAGATAGGGAATTGGGGAATTGGGTAAGACAAGGGGAGGTGAGCAGAAAAGATAGCAAGAGAAAGTGATTGAAAATTTATTTCTGTAAGAGGTCTTATGAACAAAAAGCCCATAATTATCTTTCGGAATGAGATGTTACATTACTCTGAAACCTTCATTCCTGCTCAAATCAATTCCTTATCAAAATACGAACCTTACTACGTTGGTACAAAGCTCATCGATACCCAACAGTTAGGGAAAGCCAAAGTAATTGTTCCTTTTGGGGGTAAATCCCGAATTTATCGTCAATTGTTTACCATGACTGGATACCTTTGGTCAGGATGGTTGAACAGAATCAAAGACATTAAAGCCCAACTTATCCACGCCCATTTTGGGATTGATGGAGTGTTAGCTCTGCCCATAGCTCAAAAAACAGGCTTACCCCTGATGGTAACTTTTCACGGTTACGATATTACCTCCAACGATTGCAGTAAGTATGTACCTGGCTGGAACTATCAGACTTATGAGAGGGGTCGTCGCATCCTGTTTAAAGAAGCAAAATTATTTATTGCGGTATCTGATTTTATCCGTTCTAAACTAATTGAAAAAGGATGCCCAGAAGAAAAGATAGTAGTTCATTACATTGGCATAGATACAGATAAATTTAAACCAGACCCAACAGTAAACCGCAAACCAGTAGTATTATTTGTTGGCAGATTAACCGAGAAGAAAGGTTGTGAATATCTGATTCGTGCTATGGCTCAAGTCCAGTCGGTAATGCCAGAAGTAGAATTGGTAATCATCGGTAATGGAATTCTCAAACCTAAGTTAGAAGAATTAGCAGCACAGCTACTATGTCGCTATCGTTTTTTGGGAGCGCAACCACCAGAAGTAGTTAGAAGTTGGATGAATCAGTCACGGTTACTAGCTGTACCCAGTGTTACTGCTGCTACAGGGGATACAGAAGGTGCGCCAATGGTGGTACTAGAAGCTCAAGCAATGGGTTTACCAGTTGTAGGCTCTATTCACGCTGGAATTCCTGAATTAGTAGCCGAAGGTGAAACAGCTTTACTAGCAAAAGAAAGAGACTTTAATACTCTTGCTCAAAATATTACCTATCTCATAAAAGATACTGATTTTTGGCAAAAATTGAGCCATAAAGGACAAGAAAGAGTAAATACTAATTTTAATCTCCACACTCAAACTCAAGCTCTAGAGAAAATCTATGACAGTTTAATTGCCAAAGAAAATAAAGAAGTCAATAGAAGCCCTGCTGTTTTAGGGCAGTTAATTTAGTCAGGAGGTAAGGGAATTGCAACCTAAAATCAGTGTTATCATACCAACTCGCGACAGACCGTTACTTGTTACAAGAGCAGTTAAAAGCGTTTTGCAACAAACTCTCAAAGAAACTGAAGTAATCATCGTTATTGATGGGAAAGATGATGCAACCTGTGTAGAGCTAGCCAAAATCGATGATTCTCGTTTACACACTCTCCAACTACCAGTTAGTAAGGGTGGTGCTGGAGCAAGGAATGCTGGAGTTGCTCAAAGTAGGGGAGAATGGATTGCTTTCCTAGATGATGATGATGAGTGGTTGCCCCAAAAACTAGAACTACAATTAGAAGCAGCCATGTCTTCTCAGTATTCCTGTCCAATTATTAGCTGTTGTCTGATTTCTCGTACCCCCAAAGGCGAGTTTAAATATCCTAGAAGATTTCCCCAACCAGCAGAGCCTTTAAGCGAGTATCTTTTAGCTCGCAATAGTTTTTCCTTTGGGGAAGGATTAATCCAAACCTCAACAATTTTCACTAAAAAAGAGCTATTGCAGAAAGTTCCTTTTCAAGAAGGGTTGGCAAAACATCAAGATTGGGACTGGATCTTACGCGCCAACACTATAGAAGATGTAGGGATTGAGTTTGTCCCTGAATCTTTAGCTATTTGGTATAGATGGGAAAAACGTCAAACTACCAGTAGCACTAGTGACTGGCAAAATTCCCTAACTTGGATTCGTGAAAATCGCCATCTGGTAACACCGAGAGCCTATTCCGCTTTTGTGATGGTACAAGTAGGCTCACAAGCAGCTTATCAAAGACAATGGGAAGAATTTTTACCTCTTCTTTGGGAATCTATCAAGAATGGTAAACCAAAGGCGATCGATTTCCTATTGTATTTGGGAATGTGGTTAATTCCCAGAGATGCTAGACGCTCATTGCGAGGGTTATTGGGTAAAAACACTCAGAGTCTCAGCAGTGCATAGAGCCAACCCTTAACTCTCAAGTTAATGACAAGATAACGTGAAAGTTTAGCAAAATTACTAGAGGCAATTATGTCAAAAGTTCTTTTAACTGGAAGTAATAATCTGATAACTCCTAATTCACCTCGTAAGTATAGAGATGAAATTACACATTATAAAGCTTATCGTCTCTGGTATATTGGCGAGCGCATTCTCCAAAAAATGTGGTCTCCTTTACAAGGAGTAAGTTTGTTTAAACCATTAACGACCAAGTTTGATCTAATTCATTCTTTTAATGCAATTCCCTATACAAGAAATCCTTGGCTTATTACTTTTGAATCAGTATTACCAAGAACAAGAGGTAAATATGGCGACAAATTAGCTTCAATAATTATTAACAGATTAAGCCTAGAAAATTGTCGAAAAATTATAGCTATGTCAGAGCATGCCAAGGAAAAATTTTTAAGGCAAAAAGCTAACTTTAAGGGGATAAATTCAATAAAAGATAAACTGATAGTTGTTCCTCCTAATTTTCCTCTAAAAGTATCCCAAGCGAAAAAATATTTAAAAGGAGAAACTTTAGAGTTGACTTTTGTAGGAAATCATTTTGCCAGAAAAGGGGGGATTGTTGCATTAAGAATTGCAAAAAAGGCAACAGCAATGAAATTACCAATTAAAATAAACTTGGTATCTAGAATGAATTATGGAGCAAAAGTATATACTGATTGTCCCGATGGAAATAAATATCTAAAAGATTTAGAATTAATCAACTTAGAAAATGTATCTTTATACAGAAATATAGCTAATGAAAAAGTTATAAACTTGTTGGAGAGAAGTCATTTTCAAGTTATGTGTACTCTTGATGATACCTATGGATTTAGTATTTTGGAGGGATTTTCAGTGGGAACGCCTGCAATAACAACTAATGTTTGTGCTTTACCAGAATTTGTTAAAAATAACATCAATGGATTTGTCATTGACTTGGAACTCAACCAATATAAACATTGGATTCATTTAGGCAAAAGACCAACAAAATATTACTGGGAAATCCTCGATAAAACCTATGAAAATTTAGCAGATCGAGTATTGGATTCTATAATCAAAATCATTGATGGTTCTGAAAATTATGAACAGTTAAGTGCTGGAGCAATTTCTCAAGCTAGGATTCATGATTCTGAAAAAGCAAATATTTTCTTTGATAATCTTTACTCAGAACTAAGTAGATAGATATGAATGAAGTGAAACCATTAAAAGGATGTCTGAAAAGTCGGAAATGATGATACCAAATAAGCCATCTACTAACTCGAAACGACCCAGCCAAAAGCCACTTCTTCGCCAAATTAGTTCGTGCGATCGCTATTATTGTAAGTGATTAATTATTCTTCTCAGACATCCTATAAGGAACGGTTAAATAATATCTTCTTTCTAGCTTAAAAATAGTTTGATTTAGATACATTATATTGATTTTGATTAACCAAAGTAAGTTATTAAATTTTCCATTTTTCCAAACTTTCAATGTTCAATGCCACCTCTAAACTAAATTCTAAAAAAGAACACTTTAGTCTGAGTGATTTGTCCTTTGCTGAACGGGTCATCTACTGGACGATTGTACTAACACCTCTTTGGTGGTTGCTAGGGATACAAACTCTATTCTATCCAGCAGTAGTAATCGGTTTGCTAGTGATTTCCTTCGATTTTGACAAACTCGTTAGAATATCATTACCAAACTGTGCTTGGGCATGGCTAGCAATGGCTATAGTTATGCTCTGGACAGCGATGATAGGTATTAGCAACGTTGGATTTGGATTGACTAGAGTAGCAGCTACTTTTATTACCTTTTTCAAAGGCTACTTTTTAATCTTTGCCTGTTTAGCTCTACCCTTTGGAAATCAAATTAGAGTAAAGGTAATAACCAGAGCAGTTGCGTGGATGGCTGGAGGGTACTTAATTGCGATTGCGCTACAACTAATCATGCTGTTAGTAGGAGTTGGTCGTCAGACTTTTTTCCCTCCAATAGCTTATTTAATCCCAGGCAATAAAAGTCTAATAGTATGGCTGAGTGCTTTTTTGAATCCTTTATTTGGTATTCCATTGCCTAGATCCACGCTTTATATGCCAGACCCTCCTATTCCTGGGATTTGTGGTCTTCTCTGCTTCTTTATTTGTTTAGGTGAATCCAATCCTCGTCTGCGTAAATTTTCTCTAGCTGGTAGTTTAGCTGCTTTGCTTATTAGTCACAGTCGCTTGGCATGGGTTTGCCTTCCTCTAGCAATCTTAGCCTATGTTAGTTTTCGCAGTTTCTTTGCTCGTCAACTCTCTCTGTGGTTATTTTCCCTAACTGCTTTCTTATCCAGTTTATGGCAGCTAACCTTACCTGCTCTGATGAATAAACCCCTAGAGATTTTTCATAATGCTCGTCCCTCATCATCGAAAGATCGAGAATTTGTCATCCAAAAAACCATGGAAGCCTGGCAACAATCTCCCTGGTTAGGATGGGGAATTCCTCAAGGAACAGCCAACTGGTACACCTATGAAGTTACTCTTGGTTCTTTTTCCACTTATGCTGGCGTTTTGTATTTACACGGAATTATCGGTTTTATGGTTTTTATTGCTGCTCTTGCTTTAACCCTGAGCAATTTTTGGCAGCCAGCCCTTGAAGGTAATGCCCTTTGTAAAAAAGCATTTGCTAGTTTAATTGCTTTATATCTATTTATCCACGGGCTTCCTCTCTCTTGGATAACCGTTTATATCTGGTTTTTCTTTTTGTGGTTAGGAGCAATTCTGGCAGAAATTCTAGAAAAACCTCCTTCTTATAGTTCTCAATGGCAACAGCTATCGAGAAAAACATAACAATTAAAAAAATTTTTTATAGCCTCATCTTGCTCACTCAAATAATTAAATAAAGGAGTCAATATATGCACACTGAAATAAAAAGTTTATCTGAATTATCCCAAAGACTAGATCACTTAGTATTCAACATACTTGTCGATATCTATTTTGAAGTCAAACGTAAATGGTATCAATTAAGATATCCCAATTTAACCTTAGTCAAAGGAGTTAAGCTTAAGGGGTCTTTAAAAATTAGTGGTAGCGTTAAAGTCAAGATAGATTCTGGCAGTCGCATCAGAAAAAGAGTCAAAATTTTTGGTTCTGGAGAGGTTACAGTAGGTAAAAACGTATCTCTAAACGGTTCTTTGATTGGCTGTCAAAAAGCGGTTTCTATTAATGATGATTGTCTAATTTCTAACTGTTATTTACTGGACACAGATTATCACAACTTAGAACCTCATCTTCGTCATGCTCCCCCAGGACCAAAAGTTACAGCACCGATTGTAATTGAGCGTAATGTATGGATTGGCGCAAATGCCACCGTCATGAAAGGAGTGTGTGTAGGAGAAAATAGCGTTATTGGACTAGGTAGTGTTGTCCGTAAATCTATACCACCTAATGTAGTGGTTATTGGTAATCCCCAACAGATAGTTAAATCTTTACTTCCAGAATCCCAATCAATTATCAGTTGTTCATAATTAATCAATATAAACAGATTAAATTAAATTAATTATTGTCGTTCTACTTAAATTAACACTGAACAATGAAAAGAATAGCCTCAATTATTACCAGACATTGGAAACCTTTATTAGCTTTTAACTTACTGGTTATTAGCTTTACGATAGTAAAAATTAAATCTTCTTCAAAAATTTGGGAAGCTAACGCACAATTAATTATGCCAGAGAGAACAGGAAACCTAAATGCTAATTTAGGAACTCTTGGTTCTTTAAATAGTGGGGACACTTTTTCATCTCAGGTTAACCCACTCATAGCCCAGGAGTCTATTCTGACTAGTGACGTATTAATGCAACAAGTTTTAGCTTCAGACCCAGAAAAAGAGGAATTTCCTAGTCTTAGAAGCTACAAAAATTTATTTCAAGTGGAAATTGCTGACAAATCTACAACTATTGACTTGACTGTCAGTGCTTCTAGTCCCGAATTAGCTCAAGAGCGAGCAGAGAAATGGATAGAAATTTATCAGCAGCGTTTAAACCAACTGCGAAAAGAAGACTCTGAAGCTCGTATCAACTTCAGTCAAAAAGAATTAGAACAAACCAAGCAAGAATTAGAAGATGCTCAAAGAAAGTTAGCACAATTTGAGCAAGCTTCTGGATTAGTTGATTCTGACGAGCAAACTAGTGGAATCATTCAATTAATTCATCAGTTGTCTGCTGCTAAATATGAAGCGCAAGTGAACGCTGAAGCCAACTGGAAAAAAGTCCAAGCTTTATCCGCTCGCTTAGGTCTTACTCCTTCTCAAGCAATAAGTTCGGTCAGTTTGAGTGAAAACCAAAATTATCAATCAATCAAACAAAAGTTGATCGAAGTAGATATAGAGCTAGGTCAACTAACAACTATCCGTACCGATGCTGACCCCCAGGTTCAAGAATTGCGACTCCAACGAGATCAATTACGAAATCAGCTTAAGCAGTATGTCCAACAAGGAGTAGCTGAAGCTAAAATAGACACCACTGTAGCAAATAACGCAGGTCGAACCAACTTGATTCAAGAGCTAATCCTAGCTGAAACTGAAGCTCAAGCTCAAACTAAAGAAGCCGAAAAATTAGGCAATGAACTTGAGAAACTTCAAGGGACTCTCACAACAATACCAGTAAATAAAAACATCTTACAAAATTTACAAAAAGAAAAAGATGTAGCAGAAGGAGTTTATCAAGGTTTGATTGCTAAATTGCAGCAAGCCAAGATTGACGCTTTTAACACTTTTGCTCATGTACAAGTATTAGAGCCACCCCTTGCTGACCCCAAACCAGTTGAACCAAAAATTATGCTAATTCAACTCAATGCTTTTTTTGCTGCGGTGGTAGGTAGCATGGCTTTGGTTAAATTACTCGAAAAACGCAATCCTTTATTAAGTGCTAAAGATTTAGAGTTCTATGATTTTCCTGTTCTTGGCTGTATCAATAATTTCCAATACTTTGGACGTTCCTTAAAAACTAGTGACTTCTGGTTAAATCTAGTCTCTCAACCAAATACCCAAATAGAATTAGATTTTCAAAGATTAGCTTCAGCAGTAAGTCTGCAACCACTAAAAAATCGCCGTTTGTTAGTTACTAGTGCTATAAGAGGCGAAGGAAAAACCACTGTCACAATTGGATTAGCTAAGGCATTAGCAGATTTAGGATATCGAGTTCTCATGGTAGATGGGGATTTCTATAGGGCAGAATTGACTAACAGCTTAACCCCCATCACAGAAGAGGAAGTCACTGAAAAGCCAATCCAATTAGCATCAAATCTCTATCTGCAAACTACTTGGCAGAAACAAGTCGGGAATGCTGCTTTAGTTAAACAAGGAAAATTTGACCAACATTTAGGAATGGCAGAACTAAATGAAGAATATGACTACATTGTTATAGATACTCCTCCAGTTAGTCTCACCAGTGAAACAGCTTTAATGGCTACCACTATTTCCAACCTATTGTATGTAGTTCGTCCCAATATCAGCGAGCGGAACTCTGTCTTTAGCAGTTTTGAACAATTACATCAACACAATGCCAAAATTTTGGGTTTAGTAATTAATGGTGTAGAAAATTCTTCTCGACCCTATTCCAAGGGTTATCTCGAACCTGTCAAGACCGAAGTTCTCAGCCAAAAATCTCATAATTAACCCCTAAATCAACCTCTATAATCATGAGACGTAGAAATCTTCTCAAACTATCGGCATTGGGTGCAACTTTAGCTTTTTTTGGTGACAAAATCCATGAGTTTGATGGCTTGAATCATCAACAATTGGTTATTGACAAGCAGAATTTATCAACATCATTAGCTTCTACTGAAAAATCTTTTTTCTCTCGGCTCAAGATAGACTGGACTACCTCTGTTGCCGAAAGTACACCCTTTGTCTTTGGTTCTAATGACTATGAAATTACTATCTTAGAGAGAGCCAAAGACCCTATCTTTCAAAATTTGTTAACGGAACTTAATATTCCTTTAATCCGCATTCATCATTCTCAATTATGCGATCGCTGGACAGATTCAGAAACTAAAAGTTGGAACGAAGCTACAATTAAAGCTTGTTATGATGCCTCTTATCCACACAGACCTACTATTATTCAAAATATTCCCCGTTGGCCAAAGTGGATGAAAACAGAGGGAAAAAATCTGCTTGCTCCCTCCGAGCATGACAATTATGTTACCTTATGCGCTGAACTGGTAAACATTCTCAACCAAAGGCAAAAGCGACAAATTATCTATTGGGAACCCTTGAATGAATTAGAGAAACGCTATGAGAAAGCAAATAGACTAGACGAGCTTTGGCAAATTTACAATAAAGCAGCAAAAGCCATGAAAGCTAAAGATCCTAGTATTAAGATAGGGGGACCTGTAATGAACTACGATAATACCAGGATACTGGATAATTTCTTAGAAAATTGTGCTGAAAATGTCGATTTTATTTCTTGGCATCGCTATGGCACTGGGAATCCAGAAAAATCTACCGATGAACTTATGGCTATTACCCCAGGCTATAAGAAACAAGTACGTAAATTACGCTCCATAACATCTAGATATATTCCCGAACGAAAAATACCTTTATTACTTGGTGAATATAATATCAACTATTCTTGGAGGTCTGGAGAACTGCGTCAGAATAGTCATATTGGTGCAGTGTGGTTTGCTTCAGTATTAAAGCATCTTGCTGAATCTGATATTGACATGGCAACATCTTGGCATCTAAAAAATAACATTTATGGCATGATTGATCGCCAAAATAATCTGCGCCCTGTTGCTACTGTATTTGCTTGGGGAAATAAATACTTAACGGGTACAGTAGTTGAAACAGACAGTGATAATCCTCAAATAGAATCTCTAGCCGTTAACCAAGAATCAGGAAGGCGATCGCTTTTACTAATTAACAAATCATCTGCACCCGCCCAAGTCAACTTGCAAATGTTTCCCAACAAATTTTCTGCTCAAAAAGTAGAAGCTGTTTCCCTCACTGAAAATGGCATTACAGATATTGCTGACCCTTTAGCGATCATCAAATTTCAATCCGTAACCATGTCTGGTTACTCTCTTATCTTGTTTAAATTTGCTAATATCTAGTATGTGTTCTAGCTGATTTTGTGTCGCAGTTTTACTCTGTGCAGGAACAAAGCCCAGTTTTTTGATCTTTAAGGGTTGGGTTCTCTTTGTAATCTTTCTCTAAGAGTATCATCATCTAGTAGAGGGGTATTTTTTAACTTTTCTCGAAGAGAAGGTAAAGGAGTTGTTTCCTTTGTTTGCGCTCTACGAAGTTGCTCTTGTTCTTGGGCTCTGCGTCGTTGTTCTTCCTGGGCTCTGCGTCGTTGTTCTTCCTGGGCTCTGCGTTGTTGTTCTCGCGCTCTGCGTCGTCTTTGGGCTGCTGCGATCGCATTTATTTTCTGATTAGCTCGGTCTAAAATTGGTTGAGCTTCTTGTCTCCAAAAAACAAACTCAGTAGGGATTTTTTCTACTTCTAGCTTCGCAGCATACCATTGACCTCTATTTAATAAATTTTGAGCATTATCAATAAGAGTTTTATGATTTTCTTCTTCTTGTTGCCATTGAGATATTAGAGGGGAAACTGTTGCTTTTAAATTACTACTTTCAGGAATAGTTTCAGTCATTTTAACTGCTTGTTCGAGATTTCCTTCTTGATAAATTTTAGTAGCATAGTCTAAAATTTTGCCTGACCAAGTGTTAATATTATCTTGTACTTCCTGATAGTTAGGTACTGTATTGGGTATCTTTTGGGTAATCGCGATCGCGCCACTAAAATTATCAAGTTCTGCTTGGGTTTTTGCTGCTGCTAAACCACACTTACCTATCCATCCTTTAATTACAAAATTATCTTGATTAGGGTTCTCCGTAGCTAATTGATAACAATTTTGATAGTTGCTTTGCTGATATTGCGCTTCCAAGGTTTTTACAAGAAGGCTAATATTATTTGCATTAGTTGTTTCTGGATTATTATTATCTAGTTCAAGTCTAGATTTCAAGTCATTTTGAGATATGTTTTGAGGTCGCTTTAATAATAAATATGCACCTAAATATCCTACCGTACCTACCATTCCTATTAAAATAGCAACCACCCCCATTAGTAACCCTAAATTAAGTTTTTTCCTACTACTACTAGAAGTAACATGGGGGGGGGTATTATTATTTGTTGTTTCTATTATTGTTTTAGGCGTTGCTAGTTTAACTTCTGATTTTCTTTGAGATTGATGAATATTTTTTTCTAGCTTATTACTAGCTTTTTTATCTATATCAGAATCATAATTTAGCCCCATCCTTACTGAAACACTATTAGCCAGAGCGTCCGGCAATGCTCCTATATCTGAGAATCTATCTTGAGGGAATTTCGCCAAACATTGCATAACAATATTTGCTAATTCATCTGGTAAATTTTCACACCCTGGTTGTTCTTTTAAAGGTTTCGGAGGAACTTTAATATGGCACGCTATCCAATCTGCTTGAGAGCTCCTAAAATCCTCATCCAAATCATAGGGATTTTGACCACAAATAGCTTCATACAAGATAATACCTAAACTATAAATATCACTTCTCTGATCTATATTTGGTAATCCTCGACATTGTTCAGGAGAAGCATAGCGATATGTCCCAAGAAAAGAGCCAACTTTGGTCAATTTAGTGTCATCAGAAATCAGATTTTTAGCAATGCCAAAATCAATAATTTTTACCACGTCGGCAAAAGTATCACCAGTAACTAAAAAGATATTATCAGGCTTTAAATCTCGGTGAACCATATCTTTTTTATGAACTTCTTTTAATCCGGCACACACTTGACGAATAATCTTCAAGAGATAAGGTAAATGTAATCTTTTATGTTGCTTTAATAAACTCTGTAAAGTTTTACCTTCAAAATACTCCATTACATAAAATGGCGAGCCACAAAAAGGAGCTTCATCAGGAGTAACACCACAGTCAAAAATTTCGACAATATTAGGATGCTTGAGAACAGAAATAGCTTTAGTTTCTCTGATAAATCTTTTAATTAAATGTTTTTGTTGCTGACCAGCATAATTAGTCATCAATTTAATGGCTACTACGCGGTTTTCAAATTTATTATCTAAAGCTCGATAAACCTTACCCATTCCTCCTTGTCCCAGTAAACTTTGTAAGAGATAGCGATTATTATCTCCGATAGTTTTTCCTATCTTAGGGTCTTTTGCGATAAAAGGAGTTCGAGAGGAGGTACTCGGATCAAGTTCAACTAATGTTTTCTTATTTTGAGAGATATTTAAACTCAACTCATCTAACGTCTTTTTTGGTTGAGGGCGAGATGAATTTGAAGCCTTGTCATAACTCATAATTATCCGATATATTTTAAATTAGCTTAATTTATTATTGACAGGTATCTAGCTAGAATTTTCCCGCAAGCTTCAAAATATTTCTACTACATTATGAAAAATTTTGAATTTAGCAATAAAATTTTACATATTAAGTTCTATAGAATCTTTAGCCGTTAACCAAGAATCAGGAAGGCGATCACTTTTACTAATTAACCAATCATCTGCACCCGCCCTATATTCCTTTAACCTTTAAGCTTTAACCTTTTCCCCAATTTTGTCTAAGGAAGTCTCTCATTACTTTTTCAAATTGGTATTAGTTATTTATTCAATGTGTCGTAATGACCACCTATAGCAAAAATATAGATATACTTATCATCAAACTTATAAACAAGACGGTCTTTCTGTGATAGTCTTCTAGACCATAAACCCGATAAATTATGCTTAAGAGGTTCTGGTTTTCCTATGCCATATCTAGGATCGCCTCTCAACATTTCTTTGAGAATCTTGCAGAGATTTTTATGGAGCTTTTTATCACTTTCTCTTAGTTTTTCGTAATTACTCCAAGTATTTCCTTCAAATACCAAAGAGCGCATCTAGTTCCTCATCTGTAGGAGAATAGCCTTGATTTTGATTATGAGTAGCAATTGATTCAGCAATTTGTTGCATTAAACTATCATTTTGTAAGATATACAAGGTTTCTTGCTCTCTTTCCCAGTCTTCCGCACTAACTACTACAAAATCTTCTCCATTACGACGAGTCACTTTAAGAGGTTGATGTTCCTCAACAACTTTTTCAACAAAGCTTTTTAAATTATCTCTAAACTTATTTACACTTACGCTATCCATAGGAATGCTTTTCTGAAGGTTAACTGTACCGCATTACCGTACTACTCATAGTGTAGCAATTACAAACAAATCGTGTAATCAAACCGATTAAACCCTCTGCGCCTCTGCGCCTCTGCGCGAGACATTTCTTTAAGTAAACTCTGAACTTAAATCTGGTGGGCATCTAGATGTTGAGAATGTTATATCATCAGCATATCTAGTGTAAATACATTGATGTTTCTTTGCTAAACGTTGTAACTGAGAATCCAGTTTTGAACAAATCATATTAGATATGATTGGGGATGTAGGAGAACCCTGTGGCAATTGATTATCATAACAACATATTTGGGCTAGGATGGTTGCTACTTCCTCTGTACAGTTATATGGTTTTGCCATAAAAAGTCCCCTAACTCTGCCGAAGTTAATAGAGGGGAAAAAATCCTTAAGATCAATATTTAAAAGGTAGCGTTGTCTAAGATGTGCCTGTGCATTAGTTACAATGCTTCTACCAACTGTAAAACCATGAGTAGATGGTTTAGGTTCATATACAGCTTTTAATACTTGATTAAGTTTTTGTTGAATAATTTTCAGAGATGTTATCGGTTGAAGAATGTGTCTATATCCACCAGATTTTTTAGGTATTTTAAACTCAGTATATGCAGATTTAAGCGAATGGATATACAAATGATATCGTAGTTGATAATCAGTTATATCAAGTAAATTTGCTATATCGCAACGATTTTTAAGCTTGTTAAACTTATCTTTTAGTTCTGCTTCTGAAAGGTTTAGAACTACTGTTTTCATAATTTGTCAATAGTATTCTGGAAGCTAAATATTCTCCAATTGTTCTAACCTATTACAATTACCATGACAGCACTTAGTAAAGTGTTTATGAGCGAGAGTACATTATGCACCCCTTAAAATATTACCGTCGCAGGATCGACAACGGGAATCAACCTTGTGTGAGAATATTTAGCTGTAGCTATTATAATCGCAAAAAAATTAGATGGCTAATCATGTAACAACAGATAAAAACCCCTCTGCGCCTTTGCGTCTTTGCGCGAGAAATTCCCCAACAAACAAATTATATAAGAACACCTACAAACCTCTTTGCGTCTTTGCGTCTTTGCGTGAGAAATTCCCAAACCAATCATGTAACAACAGATAAAAACCCCTTTGCGCCTTTGCGTCTTTGCGTGAGAAATTCCCCAACAAACAAATTATATAAGAACACCTACAAACCTCTTTGCGTCTTTGCGTCTTTGCGTGAGAAACTCCCAAACCAATCATGTAACAACACATAAAAACCCCTTTGCGCGGATGCTTTTCTGCTTAAGACATTTAACAAACAAACCATATAACAAAACCTATAACCCTCTCTGCGCCTCTGCGCCTCTGCGTGAGATATTCCCAAACAAATCATGTAACAACACATAAAAACAAGGAATAATCAGCAAAGTCAAACCTGTCGCCAAAGCCAAACCAGAAAACACCACCACACCCAAAGGTTGCAAAAACTCCGAACCTTCACCAATTCCCAAAGCCAAAGGAAACATCCCTAACACTGTAGTAATTGTAGTCATTAAAATCGGTCTAAGCCTAGAAGTTGCAGCTTGAATAATAGCAGTGGTGCGAGTATATTTTCCAGTGACATAAAGTTGATTAGCCAACTCCACCATCACAATCGCATTATTAACTACAATACCCACTAATAACACTGCACCAATTAAGACAGTAGCACCGATCGCAGTTTGGGTAACATATAAACCCAAAATTCCTCCTGCTAAAGCCAGAGGTACAGTCAATAAAATCACCAAAGGATCGATCACAGAGTTATATTGTACCGCCATTACTACAAAGACGAGAAACACTGCTAACCCTCCCAATAATCTTAATGAACTTTGTATCTGTTCATTAGAAGCAGCAGCATAACTAGGAAGCAGACTAACACCAGTGGGTAATTCTATTTCTTGAACTATACTTTGAGTCTGGGCAATAGCATCACTTAAGTTCGCACCTTTTGTGAGACTCCCCACCATAATATATACTGAACGCTGATTAATTCTTTGTACCTCTCCTGGTGCTTTTCCGATGTTGAGAGTTGCTACATCTTGCAATCTAACAGGGCTATTATTACCAGAGAATAGAGGTAACTGTTGCAGTTGGGAAAAAGACTGACGAGAATCATTATCCAGTTGTACTCGGATGTCGATTAATCTATCATCTCGTTGTAGCTGAGTGGGAACAGAACCAGCGATCGCAGTTTGCACGGTATTACCCACTTCTTCTAAGGTTAAACCCAAATCCGCTAATCTTTCTCTATTAGTTTTAATTTGGATTTCGGGCTGTCTTGGGTCTGTATCAGGGCGAAAACGAGCTAAAGTTGCCTGCTCATCCAATTTTTTGAGGATTTTTCTCCCTGTTTGCTCCAAAAGCTCCGTATCTTGTCCTTGTAAAATCAGATCCACATCTCCTCTAACAGGAGAGTTATTTAAGTTTAACCCCCTAACACTCTGGGGAAATAATCGCAGACGAATATTTACCAAATTTAGCTTTCTAAACTCTGCGTTAACTCTTTCGATAAAAGCTTCTAGGTTAGTATTAGGTTTAAGAGTAATAGTGCTAGAACTTCTTAAGAGATTTTCGATAGTAGAGTTTCCAAACAAAAAACCCCCTGTACTAGAAAAGACATATTCTGTTTCTGGTTGGCGCAATAGTATCTCATCTACTGCTTTCATTACCTTTCGATTCGTCTCTAGATTTGTTCCTGGGGGGAAACTTGCAAACATTACTGCTTGACCTGTATTAATACTTGGTAAGATTTCCTGTGGAAGATTCTGGGCTAAACTGATGCTACTACCACCCAGAAGCAGAACAACTAGAACAATAGTTAATAAACGATAGCGCAAGATTCCTTTTAAGAGATATCCGTAACTGTTAGTTATTCCTGCAAAACTTCTATTAAACCAAACCAACAAAGGAAAGTGATTAATTTGACTAGAGTAGGGAATATTCAGAAGACGAGAAGCCAACATAGGAACAACAGTTACAGCCAATAGTAAAGAGGCTGCGATCGCAAAACTAATAGTTAAAATCAGTTCTCGAAACAGTAGGGAAAATAAACCACCTACTAGCAAAAAGGGTAAAACTGCCACTAAATTAGTTGCTGTCGAGGCAATTAAGGCAGATTCTACTTCCTGGCTTGCTGTTTCTGCTGTTTTTATTAAATTTTGGCTTTTATTAAACTTTGAGCTGCTTTCAGAATCAGAAAATGCCTTATTAACGAGTGAATCCCGATTTTGCTGGATCTTTAAAGCTATATTTTCCAGCATCACAATAGAATTATCCACCACAATCCCCACTCCCAGAGCCAAACCCCCAAGACTGAAGATATTGATAGATAAACCAAACAACTTCATCAAAATGATCGCCGTGAGAGTAGCTAGGGGTATAGCTAAAACGATAATAAAAGTTTGACGAACAGAACCCAAAAACACAAAGACTGCTATTGCTGCTAACATAGTTCCTGTAATACCTGCGATCGCAACATTAGAGATAGAATTAATAATAAAGCTAGACTCATCCCTAGTAGTAACTAGCTGCATATCTTCAGGAATAACCCCCGATTCCCTTAACCAAGCCAGTTTTTCCTTAACAGATTCAATAACAGTTATGGTATTAGCATCTGGTTGTTTTTGGATCGTGATTTTTACAGCAGGTTCACCATTAAGAGAAACAAAAACCCTCTGTTCTGCTTGACCATCAGTAATAGTAGCAATATCTCGTAAATAAACCCGATTACGTCCTAAATCACCTTCCCCCAAATCCAAACTTAAATTACGAATCTCCTCAACAGAGTCAAACTTCCCAACAGTACGAATTAAAGGCTCTCCTCCTTCTCCCCTCAGTCTTCCTCCTGCAATATCCTGATTCCTTACTGTTAAAGCATTTAATACCTGATTTACCCCAATTCCCAAAGCTTGTAATCGCTTCAAGTCAATCTCAACTCTAACTTCTTCTCCAATTCCTCCCGAGACATCTACCGCAGCTATCCCAGGAATCACACTTAATTCCCGACTCAACTCTTCATCAGCAAAAAGCCTCAACCCCAAATCATCTAGAGAGTTTGATTCTAGAGCAAACTCATATATAGGTAATTGAGAAGGATCGAACTTAAACAACCGCGCTTCTGTTACTAAATCAGGAAGACGATTACGGTTGCGGTTAAAAGTAGCTGTCGCATCATTCAACGCCCGATCTATATTTCCTCCTGGTTCAAAATACAAATCGATCCTGACTCTTCCCTCTCTAGTATTAGAAACAACTTGTACCACTCCTTCCGTCGCCGTTAAAGCTTCCTCCAGAGGTTTCGTAATTTCCTCCACTGCTACTTCAGGAGAAACCCCAGGAATATTAACCCTCAAACCAATACGAGGATAAGTAATAGCAGGTAACAAATCTACCTGAAGCCGAAAGATAAAAAAAATGCCGACAACAATTACAGCAAGAGTCAGCATCAGTGTACCAATATGACGACGTATCGCAATTCCACTTATATTCATTTATCAGTAATCAGTATTCAGTAATCAGTATTCAGTAATTAGTATTCAGTTTAAAAGTCGGGTATTTTTAAGAATTGCATAGAGAATTTTGCTGATTTCTTCCGCTTCATCATTGATACTAAGATAACTTTTTTCTGTTATGTATCCAGTATCTTTTAATAGAGACAACCAGTATTTTGTTTCCTGTATTTCTTTATAAGCTATTGATACACGAGAGGAAAAATCTGCCTCTGAAATCGCCCCATTAGCTTCTGCTAAATTCGCTCCTACACTTGTTCCAGAACGAAGTAACTGTTTAGAAATAATAAACTCTTTCTTTTCTACTGTTAAATGTTTATAGGCATTTACTATCCTAATGGCAAACTGATACGCTTTTTGGTAGGCAATACTATTATTTAACCCCATGAACTCAGAATTTGATAACTGATAACTGATAACTGCTTACTGCTTACTGTTAAATGCTTCTTAATGCCACAATAGGATCGAGTTTGGCAGCCCTTTTTGCAGGGACAACCCCAAAGAATAAGCCGATACCCCCTGATACTCCAACTGCAACCACAATTGCTACAGGAGATACCCCAGGAGCTAGAGGCGAGACTAAACCCACTCCTAAAATTGTGCTAATACCAATACCTGTACCGATTATGCCACCCATTGCGGAAAGGATAGTAGCTTCAATGAGAAACTGCAAAAGAATATCTGTTTCTTTTGCTCCCACTGCTTTGCGTAAGCCAATTTCTTGGGTGCGCTCTGTTACGGAGACTAGCATAATATTCATCACACCGATACCCCCTACGAAAAGGGAAATACCAGCGATCGCAGCTAATAAAACCGTTAAACCGCTACTAACTATACTAACAATATCAAGAACATCTTTTTGTGTCCGTACAGTAAAGTCATCTTCTCCCACAATTTTATGACGCAGTCGTAAGAGATTTTCAATTTGAAATTTAGCTGCTCTAATATCAGCTTCACTACGGGCTGTCACTGAAATAAAATTTACCATAGTCCCATAGGGAGAGGTATTACCCACTATTTGATTTGCCATAGTGGTAATTGGAATATAGACATTAGTATCTTGGTTTGTCCCCAAGAAACTGCCTTTCTCCTCCATAACTCCCACTACTTCAAAGCTAATATTTTTAATCCTAATTTGGTTTCCTAGAGGGTTTTGTTGAGGAAATAATTTGTCGGCAATTTCCGGTCCTAAAATAATTACTCGATTATTGCGCTTAAGATCGACATCATTAATAAACCTTCCCTGAGCTAGAGCAAAACTCCTCACTCTTAGAAACTCAGGACTTGTTCCAATTACTAGGTCATTAGTATTGCGTGAGCGATAAGTAATCAGTTCGTTAGAGTTAATCTGGGGGGCGACTTCCTTAATAGTCGGAACTTGTCTAGCGATAGCTTCAGCATCTTCTAGAACTAGGGTTTTTGGTGTATTAAAAGCGGTTCTTCTAGATTCTTCCGAACCAGGAATAATAAAGAGTAGATTAGGACCTAAAGCTTCAAATTGCTCTTTGGCTAACTTTTGCGCCCCTTGTCCAATACCCACCAGAGCAATGACAGAAGCATTCCCAATGACAATACCCAACATGGTCAAGGTACTACGAGTTTTATTAGCAGTCAAGGTTGAGGCTGCCATTTTCAAACTTTCAAATATATTCATTTATTATTCTGGTAACTAGCTTTTAATTAATTGGTGAACTCAGCTAAAATCTACGCCAAGGGTAGGGCTATCTTATTAGTTATAGTCATTTCAAATAAAAATGAAACACTTTTTTCTTCAAAGACTTGTGATAGGAAGAATGCTTTGTCTCAAACTTAATTGAAATGACTATAACTCTCATAAGTTCATCTTTTTTCCACAATTCATCAATTGCGGATACTTAAAATATCTTCCCTTACCCTGGTTAAAGATCTAAGATTGAGATTATTATTTCTTTTTGTCTCTGTCTGCTCTGTAAAGTTCCGTTCATTTTTTACTAACATTTGCTAACAAAGTAGATAACAAAAAGTGCTGTTAGAACCTGGATTTGCCTAGCCAGGGCAAAAGTTAATAGATATTAATAATAGTTAGTGTTTGAGCCACTGTTGATTAACCCCCGCTCTCACCCACTGCTGTAGCGTCTGAACAGGAAACAGGAAAGTTCTTCCTCATCATTCATCCTTTATCCTTGATTCCTTACTCCCTAAAGCTTAGTCAACCAGGAGGCCAGCGCATTTGGCGATCGCCTAAAACGTGTAAGTGCAAATGATCCACAGTTTGACCACCATCTGCACCATTATTAATCACCACACGATAGCCATTAGATAATCCTACTTTCTCTGCTACCAGCTTAACTGTCCAGAGTAAATGACCTAGTAAAGCCTTATCTTCTGAGGCTGCTTCAGAAACCCGAGGAAGCGGTTTTTTGGGAATTACTAAAATATGAGTTGGAGCTTGAGGATTAATATCTTTAAAAGCTAGAGCCAAATCATCTTCATAAACTATATCAGCAGGTATTTCACGACGAATGATTTTACCAAAAATAGTATCGCTCATTCTTTCAAATCTTTAGAGACAATAATTATATGTTGACATCTTCCCTCACTTAGAGTGAGGGATTCCTAAACCTCACGATTTAGGTTTCTGTTTCATAGCACCAGGCTTAACAGACTTACTCTGTTCTGCTCTTACGGTCGCTCCACAGACTATCACTGCTTGCCCAGCAGCTAAGATATTTTTTCCCGCATTGATGTCTCTATCAATGTCTGTAGTTCCACAACTAGGACAATCCCAAGTACGGATATCAAGAGGTAGTTTTTCAACTACAAATCCACAATGGTTACATCGTTTACTACTCGGAAAAAATCGGTCAATTGTGACCAGTTTTCGCCCATACCATTCACACTTATACTCAAGTTGACGGAACATTTCACCCCAAGCAGCATCGCTGATGCTTCGGGCAAGTTTATGGTTTCTGACCATATTTCTGATTGCCAAGTCTTCAATAGCTATCAAGCTATTTTCTCTGATCAATTTAGTCGTCAACTTATGGAGAAAGTCGGTACGAGCATCTTTAATAGAAGCGTGTATCTTAGCTACTTTAAGTCGCGCCTTATTTCGGTTGTTAGAGCCTTTGGTTTTCCGACTCAAATCCTTTTGCGCTGCTTTCAGCTTTTGATACAGCCGATTAAAATGCTTTGGGTTAGCTATCTTTTCACCATCGCTGGTACTAATCAAACTAGAAACACCAGCATCAATACCAACTTGTTTCTTAGTTGGTGGCAAGGTTTCAACGGTGTAATCATCGACCAGCAAAGAGACAAACCAGCGACCCGATGGATCGAGTTTGACCGTGACTGTGGATGGGTTACATCCAGATGGAATTCGCCTAGACCAAACTATATTCAATGGTTCAAAGCACTTTGCCAACCACAGCTTACCATCTCGGAACTTGAAAGCCGACTTGGTAAACTCAGCAGAACCGCCGTTACGTTTTTTCTTGAACCGAGGATACTTGGCACGTTTTCCCCAGAAGTTAGCAAAGGCTTTTTGCAGATGTCTAAGACATTGCTGCAAAGGTACACAGCTAACCTCATTCAGAAAATCGAGTTCTTCAGTTTTTTTCCAACTGGTCAACAAACTAGAAGTTTGTTTGTAATCAATTCTCTCTTGTCTTTGGTACCAAGCTTCAGTTCTCGTTGCCAAAGCTTTGTTGTAAACGAGTCTGACACACCCCATTGTCCGTCGCAAGAGATTTTCTTGCGCTTGTGTTGGGTAAAAACGATAGCGGTATGCTCTTTCTGTCATATCTCACATTATATCACATTAAATGTAAATTCAATAATTAAAGGAGCGCGAATTCCTATCTTCACGGGACGTGAGAGTCTCCACAAGGGCCAATACAAGAGATGAACTATTTTTTATTTTTAAGGAGTGGGGGATTCAATATCAGGGATGAGGAATGAGGCGCAAGGATAATAAATTCAGCATATCCAATCGTCCTGTTGAAACCATGAGTTTTTTTTAATTACTAATTCGTATATATAGCAATTGTCATACTGGTGAGGTACATAAGATTTATGCTTTAGGGAATAGGTAACACCTCATGGCTTTGAATCCTCATCCCTCATAATTCATCCCTCATAATTCAGCCCTCATCCCTCATCCTTAAAACCTTCCCAGTCAGGACAAGTACTATCTTCACTACCGTAAGGGTGCATAGCGCACACTAGCAAATTACCATTGTAGGCTTTCCCATGATAGTGACGACAGCCAACACAAGCAGGATGATTGTCAGGACTAGGTTTAGAGGTTGTAACATCCATAAAATCAGACTCGACAAAATTATCAAAATCTTCCCAAAAAACAGTATCTTGCTCCAAATCTGATTCATTAATCACATCAATCAGATCATCAATACAGCGATCTATTTCAGCTACAAAGATTTCTTCCACTTCCTGGGTAAAAGTTTGTATCGTCTTACCCACTTCCTCCGTCAACTCTTCCATCGCAGAAGATATTTCTTGAAAAAACCCTTCTATTTCTTCTGCTGTTTTTTCTAACTGTTTCCACCAATCTTCCATATTAGTAACTTGCTAAAAAGCTAGAAATCATTTATCTTTTATCATTTAGCATTTATCAGCTTCCTCTTTCTTAAAGTCAGATAGGGTAAAATCTATCCCCATCTCTGCTAACAATATTCAAAAACTGACCTATGTTAAATGGTACATTTCAATGAAAGAGCTTGCTACTTGCAACCAAGATTTATCCGACTTAGACCAGAAATCTATTCTTTCCTAAGTTGGCGTAATTCTTCTTGTAAAGATTGCACTTGTTTCTTTAAATCATCAATATTTCCCGATACAGACTCTTTTGACTCTTGTGATGGCTCATCATCAGCAATAATCTCAATGCGACGGGGTGTTTTAGCTTCTGATTCCTTCTGGTCTTGACCAGGTTGTACAATATCTTGTTGAGCTTGTCTGACCATATCATCGACAAACTTACGAGCTTCTTCTGTGGTCATTTCCCCCCTTGCAATCATTTCATCAGCCAACTTTTGTGTCTGAGTCCGAAAATCTTTAAGAGTATCTCCAGCTTTTTCTTGAGCATAAGAAGCAAAACCTACTCCCAAGTAAAACGCTTTTTTAACTACATCTTCAAATCCAGCCATCTTAATTTTTCTCTTTGCTCACCTTATTCCATATTACTGTAAACTCAGCTAGGTTCTTGAAGGTCTTACTGTCAGGGATACATGGTAACTGAGGAAACGTTTTTTGTCGCCCCGCCTTTCATCCCGACACTGATGCGATAGCATACAGTGCGGGGGTTCTCGGCACGAAGCTAAAAGGGAATGTCGTCTAGTTGTTCATCAGAATAATTGCCTGGTTCGGGAGTTTCAGAAATAGTAGGAGTGGGAGCTACTGGTGCTGCTGGCTCTGGTGTGTAGGTGGGGGTGGAAGGTTGGAAATTAACTACATTAGAAGGTGCTGATGGTGTAGAAGGTGCTGATGGTGTTGGGGAATAACTATTAGTGCTACTACTGCTTCCTACAGGAAAAATCCGAGAGATAACTAATTCCGCTCTTTTTTCTTTATAGCCTTCTTTCATTTCGATAACATTCATTGCCAAACGCCCTTCGATAATAACGCGATCGCCAGCATGATATTTTTCACTGATTTCTGAAGCTAAAGAACCCCACCCTACGGCTCTAATTCTGGCTGCTGGTTCTTCTGAGCGCAATCCAGGGAACTCTACCATCATATTTGCTACTTCTAAATTATCAGTAGTCTGGCGTAGTTCAGGCTGACTAATAACTTCTACCATCAATACACAGCTATTCATTATTTACCAACTCCTGTTGAACAAAGTTCAATTGTACCAAAAAGCCTCTAGGATTTTTCCCCTTCGTCTGAAATACACTATTTGTAATAAGTAGTAGGGGTTTGGCATCGCCAAACCCCAATTACCCCAATAACTATAAACTGCCTCGGACTAAACCTTGTTCGCGATCAATAAATTTTTGGACTCGCTGACGATATTCACTTAAGGTTTCATCCACCCAGTCTCGGTCTTCACTATTAGCAAAGAGGTGAACTTGTGGTTCTCCTGCATCGGGTAAGATCAAAATCCAATTATCATTTTGGGGATTAACAATTTTTACCCCGTCAATTAATTCTAGATTTTCTGTGGGGTGGGTTTCTACTAGGTGACGCATCAAGGCTCCCTTAACTTTCCAAGGACAGCGCAGTGTATAACTTTTGTGACAAACTGTTGGTAATTCACTACGGATTTGTACCAGCGATCGCTCTTGAATGGTCAGCATTTCAATTAATTTGGCAATACCAAACATAGCATCAAAGCCTGGATGGAGTTGAGGGAAAATAAACCCAATATCACCACTACCCCCTAAGACAACACTAGGATTATCCTGGGAAGCTTCCATTAAAGCTGTGGGATTAACTTTTGTGCGAATTACCTTACCATCATGACGACGTGCAATCTGTTCTACTGCACTAGAAGCATGAACAGGTACAACTACAGTACTGCGGGGATTAGCAGTAAAAATGGTATTCACCATCAGAGCCGTCAAGAGTTCACCACGAATGGGTAAACCCGACTCATCAACTAAAATAAATTGTTCTCCATTAGCAGATACCTGTACTCCCAGATTGGCTTTGAGAGCTTCTACCACTTGACCCAATTGATTGAGTAAAATCTCTTTTTCCACAGCAGAAATAGCATTTTGTCTCAAGCTGGCATTTAGTACCACCGCATCACAGTCAAACTTAGCTAGAAGTAAGGGTAAAATCGCTCCAGACACAGAATAGACATAGTCAATTACAATTTTTGCCCCACTGTGACGAATTGCGGAGATATTGATGTGTTTTTCAAAGGTACGACTGTAGGTATTAATCACCCCATCTGGGTAAGCCACATTGCCGATTTCTGGAATTGAAGACCGACGGAGATCTTCTTTAAAATAAGCCCCTTCGATTTTCTTTTCTTTAGATTTAGAAATATTAATCCCATGTTTATCGAAAAATTCGATCAGAATATAATCAGGGCGATTTGGTTCTAAACGAACGTGAATACCTCCTGAAGCGTTGAAGCGATCTATTAAAGTACGAGAAATCGGAATTGCTGTTGCTTCCAGATTTTGTACGTTGATTCCAGCCGACATTAAACCTGCAATCAAGGCACGGCTGACCATACGAGAAACACTACGTTGATCCCGAGAAACTAAAATATTAGCTCCTAATTTCATGGTAGAGCCATAAGCAGCACCCAATTTTACGGCAAATTCAGGAGTAATATCAATATTTGCCAATCCCGAGACTCCCCGTTGTCCAAAAAGATTACGTTGCGCTGTGTTACCCCAAATAAGATTTATATTCAATATTGCTCCAGATTCAATTCTCTTGCTGGGCCAAACTCTGACACTGGGAGCGATCTGAGCTTCTTCCCCCACGGTACACAATGGCCCTACTACTGCTCCTTCTAAAACTTGAGAGCGACGATCTACTCTTGTACCACGAGATATGGTACAAGCTATTAAATGAGCTTCTTCTCCTACAGTGACTCCATTCCAAATAATAGGACGTTTTAGATCTGCATCTGCACCAATGGTTACATTATCTCCAATTACTGTCCCTGCTTCAATTTTGGCTCTAGCACCAATGCGACAATTACTACCAATTAACACAGGGGTTTGAATTTCTGCTGAAGAATCAATATAAGTATTGCTACCAACCCATAGTCCAGGGGATTTTTCTTCGTAGGCAAAGTCAATTTTAACTTTTTTTTCTAAAGCATCATATTGAGCATCTCTATAAGCCTCTAAATGACCCACATCACACCAATATCCTTCTGCGATGTAACCATACATGGGTTCTTGCTTTTCTAATAACAGAGGAAACAAGTCTTTAGAAAAGTCTGATTCTTCATTGTCTGGCAGATAATCTAAAACTTCTGGCTCTAAGATATAAGTGCCTGTATTAATCGTATCGGAGAAAATTTCACTCAGAGAAGGCTTTTCTAAAAAGCGGTTGATCCTACCATCTTTATCGGTAATCACTACACCGAATTCTACGGGATTGGGTACGCGAGTTAGAATGAGAGTAGCTTTAGAGTTTTTTTCCTTATGATATGCGATCGCAGCTTGCAGATCGAAATCGGTAATACCATCACCGCTAATTACCAAAAAAGTATCATCAAGCCATTGTTGAATATTTTTGACACATCCAGCAGTCCCTAAAGGTTGCTCTTCTTCTACTGCATAAGTCATGTCTATGCCAAAGTCTTTACCATCTTGGAAGTAATTACGCATTACATCGGGAAGATAGTACAGTGTCGCAATCACTTCTTTAATATTGTTGCGTTTGAGAAGATTGATAATGTGTTCTGCTATGGGGCGATTTAATATTGGCACCATAGGTTTTGGCAGATCACAGGTTAGGGGTCTTAACCTAGTTCCTGAACCCCCAGCCATTAGTACTGCACGCATAATTCCTCCTTTAATTAAAGTTACGGATGGTTGCTATGTTTATTTTTTTATTTTGTTGTTATTACTATATTTCCAGAAATCGTCCCCAGATAGAGATTTAATGGTTTGTTGATTTAGAATAAGTATTAAATAAAAGTACGTTGCTCAAAGTGAAAACACTAGATTTATGGCAAAGTTGATACTGATTGTTTTACTAGTTGTCTATTGTGGAGGTGTTTGGAAGTTTTGGAAAGGCTTTTCCCGTACCAACTTTAGCGGAAGTTTGCCAAACAAGTTGATTTTGGCTCTATTTTGGCCTCCTTTACTTGCTCTTAACAAATCCTATCGTAAAAATTTTCAAAAAGCTCTTCGTGAGGGAAGATAGTAAATTTATTCATTTTTGCTCTTAGCTTGATGAATCAGCCAATTTGGTTAATTGGAGGGACAAAAGAGAGTGTTGTAATAGCTCATAAGATATCTGGTTTCAAAGTTCCACTGATTGTTACAGTAACAACAGCAGAAGCGAGAAATCTTTACAATTCTCCAGTAAATACACTTGTCGGGTGTATGGGTGGGAAAGAAATAGAGCAGTTTTGTCAAGAACAAAGAATTGCAGCTATCATAGACGCTTCCCACCCTTTTGCTGTAGAAATTTCTCAAAATGCGATCGCCACTGCCACTAAACTCCAAATTCCCTATCTCCGTTACGAAAGGGCAAAGGGATCTTCATCAGCCCAAAATTCTATCACTGTTTTAGATAGTTTTGAAACACTACTGCAAGGAGACTATTTACTGGGAAAAAGAGTCTTACTGACAGTAGGCTGTAAAGTATTACCTCTGTTTAAATCTTTTCATGACAAATGTACTTTATTTACTAGAGTTTTACCCAAGCTAGACTCTTTGCAAACTGCTTTAGATGCAGGGTTTACCAGCGATCGCATTATTGCCTTAAGACCCCCCATCAGCCCAGAATTAGAAACAGCCTTATGGCAACAGTGGAACATTTCTGTAGTAGTAACTAAAGCTTCTGGTAAGCCAGGAGGAGAAGATATTAAACAGCAAGTAGCAAATAGACTGGGTATAACTCTAATTGCGATCGCTCGTCCTCCTGTGGCTTATCCTCAGCAAACCTCCTGTATAGAAGAGGTAATGACTTATATTTTGAATAAAACCTCTTGATATTTAGAACTATAACTATATTTTTGATAAAAATAGTTTTTAGAAACATTCTGCTAACCAAGGGCGATCAAAGAGCAAAAATTATGCTAGCGGTATTTAAAGATTCTGATGTAGTCTTTGATTTACCTAAGAATAGAATCCTGATAAGGTCAGTTTTTCTAGGATGGCGATCGCTATATTGACAATCATATTGACAATCAAAAACCCACCAATCAATCTTATTCTAGCCAGTGCTGCCTGTTAGTTCTTGCTTACCTTTTTCTCTTCTTATTAAGTTCTCCCCCCAAGAGAAGCGCACCTGCTCCACCAACCAGCAAAAACGTTGAAGCTTCAGGCACACTTTGGGTCGACACGAGGGCAGTGGCAAGTGTTGCCTGAGTAACTTGACGTGCCAAGTCAAAGTTGATTGTGTCGAGAGTGTCACTTGGTTGGTGGTAGTTGGGATTGCGAAAATTCGCCGTATCGGTGAGCATTAGGGCTTGATAGCCCTCATCCCAGAAGGGAGAATGATCGCTGCGCCTCGTGTCGGGGAAGCAAACTCCTTTCTCAGCGACTTGAGCTGTTAAGACGTGCAGTGAGGGTACATATCGAGCAGCCGTTTGTTGGAACGTCTTTAGTAGCATTGCTGAATTATCGTTCCCAACAGAAGCAATAAAGTCGCCTACACTCCGACCTTCTTCACTTACAGCTAAACATGAAGGTATATTAAAGAAGGGAGTTTGCGAGTTGGCTTCATTGCTGAAGTAGCCAATCATCTCCAATGCAATCATGCCAATCAAGTCACGCGGATGAGCCTCGGCTTCTTGGGCATATTGACTGCTACCACGGACAGCGTTACCTTGGGGAGACCTCTCTTCTAGGGCAAACCCAACAAACTCGATCGAAAAGTCAGGTTGCATATTCTTGAGTACACGGGCGATTTCCAAAAACCCTGCTACTCCACTAGCATTGTCGTCAGCTCCAGGGCTGCCTAGGACCGTATCGAAATGCGCTCCAATAACGAATGTTTTGTCCGAATTCAACTGACCAGGGAGTTGTGCGATGACATTTTCACTCTCATCTACGGGTTCTCGTGTAACCACGTAACCAAATCCCATCAGTTGGTCAGCAATATAGTCAGCAGCATTGGACTGCGTTTCAGGAGTATCTCTCGCTCCTATACCATTGGCAAGTGCGTCTATATGCGCTTCAATGTTGGCTGCTGATATATCATCTACTAGAGTATCAATCATGGTTGCTGCCTGAGCTTGGTAATGTTGACCATTAATCAGACCAATCATTCCCATCAAGATACATCCCGAAACTATAAATCCTTTTCTCATAATATGAAACCACATTGTTTATAATACTCTTGTTGATTTACTTGTACAGGCATTAAGCACCCTTTGAAGCCGATCACAGAAAATTTAACAATTCAGGCATAGATCGGGGCTATAACTTGGCATTAAAGTGATGTCTGTTAATTTTACATAAATACCAGCTTGTTCCTATCCTAATTGGCGATAAAGTACTTGGGTAGCAGGGTATAAGGTAGAAATGGGAATTTTCAGACGATACAACTCTTGCAATGTTTGGCTTAAGAGTTCTACAGAGCAACACCAACAGAAGCAATACCAGCCATCGGGATATTATTTCCCCCAAACCATTGTCCCATATGATAGATTGCTAAAGAGCGCGATCGCCCTATCTTGATAAGTAAGAAAACGGAAATTTTCTGCTCCGACGCGCTTTAAATAATTTTCCCCGTCAACTAGAGAGTTACCGAAACACTGACAAAGAACTGTGTTTAGTTGCTGAATTTCTTGGGAACTACAAGTAGAACCATATCTGTATTGAAATTTCATAATAATTGAGGTGGTTAGTGATTAGGAATTGGGGAATGGAGATTGATTGTTATTACTTATCCCAAGAGCAAAAAAAAGCTTCTCTACTTCTTCTCGATCGCTTTTTACATTAAGAATAAAGAAAAAAACAGGAGCAAACAATGATGGAACTTAAATATCGTGGTATTCCTTATCGACAAAGCACTGATAACGAGATTAAAACTCCTGAGTCTCGTATTACTGCTAGATTCTTAGGAAGAACTTATCTGATACGCAGATATAATGAATTGATTGCTAGTTATCAATTCGGTTTATGTAAGTACAGAGGGGTAAACTACTAACTCATCCCAATAACAAATGCATCGATAAATTATATAGTGATGATAGGGAATAGGGAATAGTGAATAGGTAAGAGGGAATAGGGAACAGCGAAATTAGTAATTACTAGGTACTATCTTGACTTACCCATATAAAAATAAGAAAGAGCGTTCATAACGTAATTATTATAGGTAATAGGTAACAGCTTCATAAAAATGTATAAATAATTTTGCCTAAGTAGTTATCATTTATCAATCATGGTAAACATAAGAGCATTCATATTCCATTAGGGAAGATTCGCTCTTAAATGTTAAAAATATTATGGATTTCTGATTAAATTTTAACAGTATGGATTTTTCCCCCGAAATTACTACCCTGGCACAATATTTAGTAGGAGAGTTTGATAACCAACAACAAGCACTAGAACAACCAGCTTGGTATGTTCATTTACGCCTTTGGCAGCGTCCAATATCATTATTTACTGAAGATAGCATTACTTTATTTGCAGAACAAGCCAGTGTAGTTAATATCGCTCAACCTTATCGCCCCAGAATTTTACGCCTTAGAGATAGAGATTCTATAGAAATTGAATACTATATGTTCAAAAATATAACTAAAGTCCAAGGCGCAGGAAGAAATCCCGAAAAATTAAGGGAAATCACTCTAGAAGATATTGAATTTTTGCCCAACTGTACTCTTAAAGTAGCAACAGATATTATATCTCCTGATAACTATCGTTTTATTACATCTCCCGTTACTGAAACACCTTGTAGTTTTAATTACCAAGGAAATAACTATCAAGTATTTCTCGGATTTGAAGTGACCAACTCAGAACTTAAAACTTATGATAAGGGAATTGATCCGAGTACAGGAAAAGGTATTTGGGGTGCATTAATGAGAGCTTATCAATTTAGAAAATTACCAAATAATTGTTAGTAGTTAGTAGTTAGTAGTTAGTAGTTAGTAGTTAGTAGTTAGTAGTTAGTATAAATTTATTTAAAAAAAAAGAAGGCAAACTATAATTTTACCTTCTTAAGAATTAACACAATATGCTATCTATTGCTGTAGTTTCTAGGCATCATCGAGGGCGAGAATTCCTGGTAATTCTTTACCTTCGAGAAGTTCTAAACTTGCGCCACCACCAGTAGAAATATGGCTCATTTTGTCTGCAACACCAACTTTTTCTACCGCAGCTACAGAGTCACCACCACCAATGATGGTAATAGCTTCAGATTTTCCTGCTAGGGTATTAGCAATAGCCTCTGTTCCCACTGCAAATTTATCAAATTCAAATACTCCCATAGGACCATTCCAAATAACTGCATTGCAATCAGCTAGAGCATCTTGGAAGACTTTAACGGAGTCTGGACCAATATCTAAACCCATCCAGTCATCAGGAATACTATCAATAGTAACAGTTTGGGAGTTAGCATCAGGAGCAAAGTTATCAGCTACTACAACATCAGTAGGTAACAGTAGTTCCACTCCTAATTCTTTGGCTTTAGCTTCTAAAGTTTTAGCTAATTCCAGTTTGTCTTCTTCTACTAAAGATTTACCAACGCTTAGACCGCGAGCTTTATAGAAGGTGAAGATCATACCACCACCAATGAGCAGCTTATCGCATTTTTCTAGTAAGGTTTCAATTACACCAATTTTACTAGATACTTTAGAGCCACCAATGATAGCAGCTAGAGGACGTTTGGGGTTATCAACTGCATTTTGTAAGAATTGTAATTCCTTCTCAATTAAGTAACCAGCAACACAAGGACTCAGATATTTAGTTACTCCTTCTGTAGAAGCATGGGCGCGGTGTGCTGTACCAAATGCTTCATTAACGTATAAGTCAGCATTGGATGCTAAAGCTTGAGCAAATTCGGGGTCGTTTTTAGTTTCTTCACTGTGGAAGCGGAGATTTTCTAGTAAAATTACTTGACCATTGCTCATTCCATTAACAGTAGCAGTAACTTCTTCTCCTATACAGTCATCACACTTAGTAACTTCTTGTCCTAAAAGTTCTGAAAGACGTTTAGCCACAGGAGTCAAACGGAGTCCTTCTTTAACTTCTCCTTTGGGACGACCCATGTGACTACAGAGAATTACTTTAGCACCTTTACCAGTTAAATCTTTGATGGTGGGTAAAGCAGCCCGAATACGAGTATCATCGGTAATGTTTCCATTGTCATCTAAAGGCACATTAAAATCCGCTCTGACTAAAACTTTTTTTCCTGCTACATCAGTTTCAGTTAAGCTAGCTACGGTTTTTTTTGACACAGCAATGTCCTCCTATTGCAGTTTGTGAAATTACTAGATTTTTAAAATTAGAGTGCCGATATGCAAGTCAAACACTACCCCGAATCTAAAGATAAAATTAAAAATAGGGGGTTAGGATTAATCTACCAGAGGGGCAGTAATCCGTAAACAGTCTTAATCTGCTGGCTCTAGTAGCTCTACATTTAACCAAATGTTGGGGGTAGCAACATAAAATTTAACTAGGGCATAATCCCCATTAAGTTCCAGGATTTCCCCTTTACTCTCGAAAAGATAGGAAGGAAAGCGAGTATCACTGGCTGTAGCTTCTAGGCTGTTGGCTAATTTTTCGGGGTTTGCCTTGACTAATGAGCCTTTTTTGATTTTTGCTGCCATAATTCGATTTTTAGGATCAGTATTTAAAGTGAGTATATAGCCTTTCTCAGAAAGGGTGAAGTACATCTGGGAATGGTGACTAGTGACTGGTAAGAAGGTGACGCTTGTATTTCCCAATCCCCAATCCCTAAAACCGACAAATTCTGTACCTCATGAGTATGAGAAATCCTATTTGAACCTCCCGTCGGTAAACCGAGGGATTCTCGCTTCTCAACCTCTTAACTAGATATGACTTTAACCATATCCCCGTCAGAACGATTCCACGAGCATTTTAGTTTAACGTTCACGGGCGCACCGACCGCAAACGGAGCTAAATTCTATTTAATTTTTTTTTGGCTCTACATTGCCGGCTTACCTAATATACCAGTCGCGTCACCATTACAATTTCTAGGGCGATATTTGTGCCGACGATCTGAGGTAAGGGATTTAATCCCCAATTATTTACTGCGCTTTACCGCTTTTAGTATTGTACTACAAAGCTTTGAACCCTTACCGCGCTCATCTTGACTGGATTTCATCCCGTCAGTAAACTGAGGGTCTTCATCCAGAAGAAAG
>JASJCP010000015.1 GCA_030065935.1 Xenococcaceae cyanobacterium MO_167.B27 | reverse complement strand
TGTCAATTTTTATTTTTGGCGATCGCCTTTTTAAAAATCACTCAAAAAATCTCTCAATTCCCATTATTTTTATCGGCAAAAATTAAATTAAAATAATTCACCATCATACCATAAAAAACTTTTGCAAGAGTTCTATTGTCCTAAGCTTTATGGCTATTGCTATACATATCAATTATGCACAAGTTATACATAATTTCTAGAAGTCAAACAATTATACGAACAGGATCTTCAACTTCAACATAGGATACTAAAAACTAATCAAGAGTAAAACAAAAAGTCAAAAATGAAAATTTTACTGATTAGTTCCACTGGTGGTCATTTCCAAGCTTTACTAAAATTACATCACTTTTGGAGAAAACACGATTGTTGCTGGGTGACTTTTCAGACATCTTCTACCGAATTAATTTTGAATGAAGAAAAAGTATATTGGGCTTACAGTCCTACTAATCGGAATTTACCGAATTTAATTCGTAATTTTGGGCTAGCTTGGCAGGTTATTAGACAAGAATGTCCACAGTTAATTTTATCTACTGGAGCAGGAGTAGCAGTTCCATTTATCATTATGGGGAAATTAGCAGGAATAAAAACTGCTTTTATTGAATCTTTTACTCGGGTTCAAGAACTAAGTTTATCGGCAAAATTAGTTCTTCCTTTCCTCGATGTAGTTTATGTGTCATGGGCGCAAGTAGCAGCTAAGTATTCTAAAGCACAATTAATTCGTATGTAGAGTATTAATCCCATAGCAAAATTATCAACAAATTAACAGTAATTAGCATCATGATTTTAGTCACAGTAGGTACAGAAAAATTTCCTTTCAATCGTCTCATGGCATGGATAGATAAACTCATTACTCAAAACTTGATTCAACCAGAACAAGAAGAGATTGTAATTCAGTATGGTAGTTGCACTATTGTGCCGAAGGGAGTAAAAAATTATTCAGTCTTAAAGCAAACTGATTTTTTGAGCTTAGTAGAAAAAGCTCGATTGATCATTGCCCACTGTGGTGAAGGAACTATAGATTTACTAGCTTCAGTTAATAAGCCTTTTATCTTAGTTCCTCGTCAAGTTGGGAACAAAGAACACGTAGATGATCATCAAATTGAATTAGCTCTTCAACTGGAAAAGCAAGGAATTCCTATTGCTTATTCTCAAAATGATTTGGCTGGTTTTTTAGCAGAGCCAGTAGCAGTGAAAATTCCAGTAACCCCAGCAGAATATTACACACAGCTGAGTTTTTCCTTAGAAGAAAGATTTGAAACTGATTTCGTAAAAGAACAACTTTTAGAAGAATTAATCGGCTCATCCTATTTAGAGGAGGCTATTGCCTTCTAAATGGTAGCCCCAAAACTATTATCTCAATACCTAGGCAAATAGTATTTAGCAAGGAATTTTTCTTAAAATTCCCAAGTTATATAACAGAAGAAGACAATGACTTACATTCTTATGAACAAGAAATTATCCTTAGTTACTATTTTTAATATTCACAACCAAAAAATCAACTATAAATTATCCCAACATCCTTCCATAAACTCCAAAGGTAAACGTTTATTAGATATTATTGGAGCCTTTACTGGATTGCTAATTACAAGTATTTTATTTATTCCAATTGCTATTGCTATCAAGCTAGATAGTCGTGGCTCAATTTTCTTTACTCAAACTCGCTGCGGATACAGAGGAAAAAAATTTAAGATTTGGAAGTTTCGCTCAATGGTATCTAATGCTGAACAATTAAAACATCGCGTTGAGAATAAAGTTCAGGGTGCTTTCTTTAAAAATGAAAATGACCCTCGTATCACTAGAGTTGGTAAATTTTTGAGAAAAACTAGCTTAGATGAATTTCCACAATTTTGGAATATTCTAAAAGGAGACATGAGTCTTGTTGGTACTCGTCCACCTACGGTGAGCGAGGTAGCAAACTATACCTTAGAGCATTATCAACGTCTGTATGTGAAACCTGGTTTGACTGGAGAATGGCAAGTTAATGGACGTTCTCAAATTAATAATTTTGAGGAAGTGGTAAGCTTAGATTTACGATATCAAGAAAAATGGAGTTTATTTTATGATTTGAAAATAATACTTAAAACTATTAATTTAATTTTTACTAAAAATAGTGGAGCTTATTAAATTTATTATTAATATATATTTATAGTTTTAGCATTGATTATTTACTAAAAATAGTGTGTGTTTAAATAAACCATTACTGGTTTATTTTTTTTTATTGTTTATGGAATCAGATTCTTATTAACATTAATCAACTGGATTCTTTTTCAAATCTTCATATTACTGTCAATTAAGTTTATCGAATCTTCAAAAGATAATTAAGAAAACAAACATAAGTCAAACATTAACAAAAACAGTACTTTTTTAAATTTAAAGAGTATAGAAATAAATACATTATTTAAAAATCATGAGTACTACAACATCTAATAATGGAATTTTTACAGTTGGAAATTCAGGAGAATTTACTTTTGAATATATTTTTGATGGTGGTTGGTTTCAAGGAGAACTAGCTATTTATAATCTTGCGGGGATGGATACATACAGTCTCGGCTCCACTGCATACATTCAAGAAGCTGCCAGACGCGCCCTTACCAACTCCAATGAAGGTTATGTTGTCATGTCAGATTCCACCGAAGGTGCAAAATACAGTTCTGCTTTACACTGGGAACGTGACTACAACAAAGGGGAATACCTGGGTGTAAAAACTTTCTCCATGAATGCTGGAGATCAATTTGGTTTTATGTTAATACAGGATACATCGATTCAAGAGCTTGCAGACCATCCTGAACGTTATAATCAATCTGGAAAACTCCCTTTATTTTCAATTGCAGAAGCTAATCCTGATCCAATAGGTGATTCTCCCCAACAATTTGCAGCATTAGATATTAATGGAACCTTTGGTTTTGAGGCTGTTCGTGTTGATCAACCAGGCTCTGACCGAGACTATAACGAAGTCGTGTTTCAGGTAATTGGTGCTACAGGGGATGCTCCTTATTACGGTAGTGTTCGCAACCCTGGCAAAAACTTTCGGATGTCAAGTATTGGCGAACAGATTAGAGAAGAGTCTAAACAAAACATTCTTGATGATGGCTATTTGACTATTGGTGAATCTGGTGAAGTTGAGATCGATCTTCTCTTCGACGGTGGCTGGTATAAAGGCGAAGTGGGTATCTTTAGTTTAGAGGGAATGAATCAATATGAGTCTGGCTCTTTGGCATTTATTCAGGAAGCTGCTACTAGAGCCTTGACCAACTCTACCCAAGGTCATGTAATATTTCAAGACCAAGTGGAAGGCTCTCGCTTCGACGGTAACTTTCCTTGGGAACCTAATTTCAACAGCGGAAGTTATCAAGGCACAAAAACTTTTCAATTAACCGCAGGGGGTAGATATGGGTTGATGTTAGTTCCTAACACAACTTTATTAGAAGTAGCAAGTAATCCCACTATGGATGAAAGCCAAGGAAAACGTCCTTTCTTCTCTATGAAAGGTGCTAATATGCTCAACGCAGTACAAATGATTGAGCATCAAACCAGCACTGATGACCTGACAGTGATTGGTATGGAAGACCTTAATGTCTTTTTTGGTGGCGATCGCGACTATAATGATACTATTTTCAGTATAAAAGGAGCTTCCATGTATGCTCCAGGCTACGAAGATGAAAAAGACCCTCAATTGGAGATAGATTATGCTCCTATTGCTAACGATGACTCAGATTTAACCTTCAAAGATACAGCGATTACACTTTCTCTTTCTGACTTACTTGGTAACGACTATGATTTTGATGGTGACACCATAAGCTTTACTAGTTTTGATAGCTCTGGGACTCTGGGATTAGTTAGCCAAGTCAATGACCGCATTATCTACGATCCTAATGGTCAATTTGATGGCTTGCAAGCAGGTGAAACTGCCACTGATAGTTTTACTTATACAATTACAGACAGTACGGGTAAAACTGATACCGCGACAGTAGATGTTACTATCAAAGGCTTTAATAGCAATAGTAATGAGAATAATGTTGGGACTTTAGACTCCGTTCACCTGTTACCACCTCTATATGCCAAGGAGGATGTTCGCGACCATTATTTAGTACTATCTACTAATGAAGAAACTCCTTTCCAAGTGGTGATTCAAAATGCTGATGGTGCCAATGGAGTAGCGGGTGGCATCAACGAAACTATCACTATTTCTAAATCTTCTCCTGCTATTATTGACCTGAGTTCTGCTCCTTTCGGTACTGGTAGAGGTCATGCTTCTCTAGGGGTCATGGACAGTAACCAAGTTGGTCAAGTTGATAAAACTGAAGGTTTGATTCTGACTGGAGACCAGGCTTTCTTTGCCAATGTACGTCACCAAACCTATGTTCAAGGTTTATCTCTATCCTCTAAAGGTCAATTAGCATTAGGAACTGAGTTTCGTTCGGGACATCTAGTAACTAATACCCAACAAGCTTGGCGTAAGTCTCACTTTATCTCTGTTATGGCATCGGAGGATAATACTGTTGTCTCTTTTCAAGACCTTCCTGAAGGAGTCGAATTTGTTAATGGCTATCCAGGTCAAGTTACTCTCGACAAGTATGAATCTTTCGTCGTGGGCTTAAATATTGAAGACAACCAGAGCCTACCCAATAGCTTACAAGGTTCTCTAATTGTCTCTGATAAACCTATTGCGGTCAACAGTGGTTCTTGGTTATCAGGAACAGTAGGCACTGGTAGAGATATTGGAGTGGATCAGATTGTTCCTACCAATTTGATTGGCTCAAAATACATTGTAGTTAAAGGGGAAGCTACCTCTAACGCTAACTTACTAGAAAGACCAATTATTATCGCTACCGAAGACAATACTGAAGTCTATCTACGAGGGGAATCTAATCCTTTTACCACTCTCAATGCAGGAGATACTGTCATACTCGATGGTGATGAATATTCTAATAGTGATGCTTTACTAATTGAAACCAGTAAGCCAGCCTATGTTTACCAGATGACCAGTGCTAACAACAATACTGCACCAGGACTCAACTTAGTATTACCAGTGGCAGACAATGCAGGTAATCAAGAAATCTTAATTCCTAGTATTGATTTATTAGGACCTGGTAAATTAAATATCGTTGCTCGTAACACTGCTACAGTTAATGTTAACGATTCTACTATTACTGGTGGAGTTGCTGTAGAGGGAGATTCTGAGTTTTTAGTTTATCAAATTGAAGGTTTATCTGGTGATGTTACCGTAACTGCTGACGAATCAATTATTGTGACTAGCACTACTGGAGGAGGTCATATCGGGGCAGCATCTTACTGGAGTGGCTTACCTACCAGTTTAGCTTTTGATGATTCCGTGACAACTACCGCAGATACAGCTATTACCATCGATGTCTTGGGGAACGATCTGACAGAGACTGGTTTCCAACCTGTTGGTTTTCCTGAATTACCCGACAATGGAACTGCGATTATTAATGATGATGATACTATTACCTATACTCCAGCTCCAGGATTTGCTGGTACTGATGTCTTTGTTTATCGCGGAATTAATGATGCGGGCAAAACTGATACCGCTTTGGTAACAGTCAGTACCGCTCAAAACTTGGTTGAAGGGACAACAGAAGAAGATACATTAGTTGGTTCTGGAATCAGCGATCGCATTATCGGTTTTGCTGGTAACGATACTATTACCACTGGCAATGGCAACGATGTTTTAGTTTTCAATTCTCCTGGTGAAGGAGTTGATACTATTACCGATTTCTCCGTAGGCAGCGACCAAATCGATCTGACAGCCATTTTAGGTGCATCAGATCCCCTCAGTAGTGGTCAAGTCAGCTTTACGCAAAATGGTGCAGATGCAGTTATGCAATATAACGACTCTGATTTTGCTATTTTCCAAGACGTTAATGCTACTGCCATGAATAATGCTAATAATTTTGTGTTTTAAGTTGTAATGAAAGAGAATTGAGAAAAGCGATGGTGCAATATCAATTCTCTTTCATAGGTAAGGATTTGATGGCAAAAACACTATAGAAATTCAATCAAAAATCATGTACCAAAGTAGCGTTCGATCTGCTGTAGCGACTTGTAAAGTCCAGGGATATAATGGACGGGGTTGATTAGCGTACTTTCTCTCACTACATCAAACTTGCTAGGGCTAATTACACGGTAATTAAACGCAGTTGGTAGCCCCGATATTTTAAGTCGGGGCGGAAAACCAAAACTAGCTCTTAAACAGATGGTTCGAGAATTTTTAATTAAAAAATAATAGGTATTAAAAGATGAGTATCAAGATTCCCAACCTTTTCATAGTCGGTGCCATGAAGTCTGGAACTTCCTCACTCCATAATTATCTGGCAACCCACCCTGAAATTTATATGAGCCAGTTTAAAGAACCTCAATATTTTGCTGATTTAGGGAAAGACCCTTCTCGGGGGATTTGTAAAACAGAGGAAGATTACTTGAATTTGTTTAAAGATGCAGGAAACGCGAAGATTATTGGGGAATCATCTACGAATTATAGCAAAATCCCCGAATTCACTGGAGTTACCGCTAGAATTAAAGCCTTTAGTCCTGAAGCGCGGATTATTTACATCATGCGTGACCCCGTCGAGCGAGCATTAAGCCATTATTGGGAAAGGGTTAAGCGATATTTAGAAGGTCGGGATATGTTATCGACAATTCAAAATGAACCCGATATTGCCAATGTGGGCTACTATGCCATGCAACTTAAGCCCTATTTAGAACTTTTCGGACGCGATCGCGTTTTTATTTTAACTCTAGAGTCTTTGAATGCCAATAAAACTGAGATGCTGCAATCTATCTTTGAGTGGCTAGAAGTCGATTCTTCTTTTCAAGTTCCAGAAATTGGTAAATATAATGTGGGGCAAGAGGAAGTTCCCATGTTCATTGGTGCGCCTTTGGTTGCTATGCTGCGACAAACTCCTATGTGGTCAATTTTAACTAAACTGCTGCCCCAATCTTTATCTGCAAATATCCGCAAGTTGACTCGACCTGTCAAACGAGATATGAGCCAAGCACCAGCTGCCATTGCTTATCTACGCCCTATCTTACTCCAACAGACAGAGGAACTATGCCAACTCCTAGATCGCCAGTTTCCAGAATGGACAACCCTTTATGATCGCTCTGTGTAAGGCGTGAATAATTAATGGTGTTGCATTAAAAGTGGGATGGTGAAGGCTGACGGGGAGAATTTTTTTGTCTTCCTAATTTAAAATCATCCCGATTGCGATAATCTTTGTAACTTTCGCGGTCTTTTTTAATGATATAAATCTAAAATTTCTAGAAAATAATAATTGTTTAATTTGCTCAAAACGCGCATCAAATCGAAACTAGAGTTATCAATTTTTGTGACTTACAACTCTTAAGTGAATTTCGGATAGTTACTAATTTATCAGAAAGTGAATTTAGTCGAGAAGATATTGCATAACTTTATCGCCAAAATGGGCAATAGAAACTTTATGGAAGTTCCTAAAAATGCACTTAAAATTAGATAAATTAATGACAAAAAGTGTAAATATTATCAAAATATAAATTTATCTTTTTTAATAATTTATGATGTATTACAATTGATATATAATCAAAGAAAATGGCAATAAAATATTAGATAAACTTCGTTATCTTCAATCGTTTATGAATAAAAAATTAGCTATATTCATTGGTTTAAAAGAATGAGTTTTTCTTGGTGAATCGAGCTAATTCAAGAATATTATAACTTTATATAACTTTAAATGTAAAGTTTCTTTTCTAGATTCAATGTTTCTGGCAATAGGGAATGGGGGGTTAATAGAAAATGTCTTAATCTTTGGGGTCTTCTGCTATAACAAACAGGAAATCAAACACGAACTCAAACACGATTATCATTCTGTAGGAGAAAAATACTTTACCATGAATAGCAATAACTCTCAATTTAAAATAATAGACCATAAAATTTACGACCCAAATGGACAAGAATTTATTATCAAGGGAGGTAATATGTTCACTTGGGAGGGAATTGAAAATGTAGATAATTATCTCAATACGTGGGGATTTAATACTATTAGAGTTCCCAATTATTTGTTAGGTAGTTACGATCAACCCCACCCAGCAGACGATGACTATAGGACTAACCATAAAATTGTCGATGCTTATACCAGTCAGGGTGCAACAGTTATTTTTGATGCCCACGATCTTATTGGTAGTTATTACGAAGACGAAGAATGGGAAATCTTAAAAGAATACTGGCGCGATATGGCACAAGAGTTCAAAGATAATCCCTACGTATGGTTTAACCTACATAATGAACCAGGTAATGATACTCCTAATAAAGAAAAATGGGTAAGTTATCATCGGGAACTAATCGATATTATTCGTGCTGAAGGTGCTAATAATATGATTGTTGTGGATGGAGAAGCCTGGGGACAAGACTATCACACCCAAACAATTGCTAGCCATGCTAGTGAAGTGATGGCAGGTAACGAAAATATTGTCTTTTCTGTTCATGTTTACGATCAGTGGAATAGTAATGATATTGGGGCTTATTTCGATCTTCTCCAGAGTCAAAATATTCCTGTTATCGTCGGCGAATATGGTTCAGAAACTAATGATCGAAGTACTTTGCCTGCAACTGAGCAAATGTTACAAGCTGTACAAGAGCGAGAAATCGGTCGGATTGTTTGGAACCTCAAAGCTGACGATCTCAATGATTTAACTACAGGATGGAAAGGACACGCAAAACATTTTGATGGTACGAATACTAATATCCTTACCGAGCTAGGTGAACTTGTCTGGAACGATCTCCAAAGAACTGAAGATTTAGAACAGTTAAATGGTTATCAAAACAGCCACAATATCTATACTTTCAGTGATGGTGTTTTTGAGGTAGATTCCTCTGGTCAAATTCAGTTTGACTTCTTATTTGATGGGCATTGGTTTGAAGGAGAACTAGCAGTTTTTAATCTCGAAGGAATGGAAACCTATACTCCTGGTTCTTTAGAGTTTATCCAAGAGGCTGCTACTCGCGCCCTAACTAACTCCGAACAAGGACATATTCTACTCCAAGACTCCACAGAAAAAGCGCGTTTTGATAGTCCACTTCCTTGGGAAGCAAGTTTTAATGATGGGGAGTATCTCGGTCAAAAAACCTTCAATATGACTGAAGGGAGTCGCTTTGCTTTTATGCTAATTCAAAATACCACTGTTCAGGAAATTGCTAGCAACCCCGAAAACATTTGGCAAGATCGTAAATTGCCTCTCTTTTCTATTCCCGAAGCCAACCCTGGTACAGCAGAAGGACAGATGGTTGCAGTAGATGGTCGTGGCATTTTTGCTTACGAGGATTTACGGGTAGATTGGAATAAAAGCGACAGAGACTATAACGATATTGTCTTTCAACTTCAAGGAGCTAATGGAGTCGTCTCCTCTATGGATGAATGGGTAAATCCAGATCGAGACTGGCGTTCTACCGCAATTGGGCAAGAATTATTAGCTAGCAATGGCAATGACGAAACTGTTTCTGGCGAAGATGATCAAAACGAGGATGAAGAAGGAGAAAATTCACTGTTTGGAGGGTCAGGAGATGATTTCTTGAATGGGGAGAAAGGGGAGGATCTACTTTATGGTGGTCTCGGTAACGATACTCTCTTCGGTGGAAAAGGAGAAGATTCACTGTTTGGAGACTCAGGGGATGATTTCTTGGATGGGGAGAAAGGGGAGGATCTACTTTATGGTGGTCTTGGTAACGATACTCTCTTCGGTGGAAAAGGAGAAGATTCACTGTTTGGAGACTCAGGAGATGATTTCTTGGATGGGGAGAAAGGAGAGGATCTACTTTCTGGTGGTCTTGGTAACGATACTCTCTTTGGTGGGAGAGGGGGAGATTCACTGTTGGGTGGTCTTGGTAACGATACTCTCTTTGGTGGGAGAGGGGGAGATTCACTGTTTGGAGACTCAGGAGATGATTTCTTGAATGGGGAGAAAGGAGAGGATCTACTTTATGGTGGTCTTGGTAACGATACTCTCTTTGGTGGAGAAGGAGAAGATGTACTTTATGGTAGTCTTGGTAACGATACTCTCTTTGGTGGAAAAGGAGAAGATGTCTTTATCTTGAGAAATGATGGTAGTGTAGATACGATTCTAGATTTTGAAGATGGAGAAGATATCATTGAATTATCAACTGGCTTACAATTTGCCGATTTAACAATTACTCAAGGAAGTGAATCTAATAGCAATGATGTGCTAATTAGTCTTACTGAGAACAATCAATTACTTACTATTATTAGGGATCAGACTCCAGATGATCTTACAATTGCTGATTTCATCTAGTATTGACTTCTGCTCTACAAAACTTATCCATAGTTATCCATTTAGTTGGACAGAGGCAACAAAAGCTGTCTCCCTATAGAGTTTGCTTCTTGCTTCAAACCATGACCGTCGGCGGTATCATGTCCGCAAGCGTTATTTCGGGGCGAGCAGACCCTAGCTACTATCTTATCTAGTGGAGCATTTTTGAGATTAATCGAAGAGTTTAAATCGCGACATATAGGCTGACAAAAAGGGCTATCGCAGCGATATATCCTATCTTTCAGCTTTAAGTCAGATTTTTTTCGTTGACATTGGCTACACAATTTGCTGCTTGGATACCACATATCAACTGATTCGACTATCCCACCATGACTAATTGCTTTAGCTTCCAACAAAGATTTGAACTTGTAAAAACTAGCATCAGCAACATGAAAAGCTAATTTTTTATTAGCCATCATACCTTTTATATTGAGAGTTTCCAGTTTCAAATGACGGTATTTCCTAGCTAAATCTGTAGTTAATTTTTGCAGAAAATCATTACGCAGATCGGCTATTTGTTTTTGTAATTTGGCTAATTTACAATAATATTTTCTGGCACCCTTTGAGCTACGAATGCCTTTCTTTCTATTGCCTAGTTGCTTATTTCTATTGTGGTACTGTAACTTACGCAGCTTGGTTATCGCGCTCTTTAAAGGTTTAGGGTAAGTAATTTCAGTACCATCAGATAGGACACAATATTTGCCACTACTAAGATTCACATCTAATCCTACAGGTTCAAATACTTCATGGACAATTGGTGGGATTAATTCTGCATTGATGGCAAAAGCAACATAATACTTATCTCCTTTTTTAGAGACAGTATAAGTTTGAGATACGCACTTAGGTATTGACTCTTTGATTCTAAAAGTTCCCAATGTGGGTAACTTTATTATTTTGCCACCTTCTTGTAAGATGACTCCATTGGAAGAATCAACGGTACAACTCTGTAGATGCTTTTTCTTTTTGTATTTGGGATATTTTCCCAGTCCTTGAAAATACCGAGAAAAGGCAGTTTTGAGATTACGAAAAGAGTTTTGATACACTCTACTAGATAAGGTTTTAGTCCAAGCAAAATCAGGATTTTTCTTGGTGACGTTGGTGAAGATTTTTTTAATTAAATCTATTTTCTTGGAGCTACCTCCTTGATATTCTTGGTGGTCTAACTGGTTATATAAAGACAGTGCATAATTATAACAAAACCGCGAGAATCCTAGATGTTGATTCATCTTAGTTTTTTCGCGGTTATTGAGTTTTAACTCTACCTTAATAGCGTACATTAAACCAGTAATACCTCTTCATATAGAAAAGTTTACTTGGTTAAATCTGTTGAGTCAAGACTTATTTGGGCTATCTTTTTTATTTGTTTTTTGTAACTTCTCAGTCCATACAATCTACCCGAAAATGTATGTATTATCGACATTAAATCTTCGACCATCTCTCTCTGATGAAACTCGACAATAAACGATGATTTTTCCTGCATTACCAGCAGATTCAATATTTAAAGCTATTTGTAAATCTTTGTCGGTATAATACCTTTGATTACCTTTGCTCCTTTGAGGCTTGATTTTGCCCTCTTTTTCCCAACGACGCAAAGTTGACGGGGATTTACCGATTAATTTGGCAAACTCTTTAACTCGATATACCAAAACTTATCCATAATGAACAACTATGGACAATTATAGATAAGTTTTCGGCTACTTATGATAGCTCTCTAGGTTAAAACACGAGAGATATAGCGCGGATGTTCCGAATCGGGCGGGGCGTTTAAACGGCAATTCTCCACGTTTCACACGCTTGCTGTCACCGACAATTAATCGGGTGATTTTTTTGTGGGCAAAATCAGCTTTTCTGGTTATCTTAAAGAAAAAATTAATTAGTTTTGAATTAAGATCACCAAGATGAAACCGATTAACATTTTAATTGTTCAAGACGAAAAGATTGCTGCGGAAACTTTGGTTCTTGATTTAAAGCGTTATGACTATGAAGTGGTGGGAATAGTTGATTCTGGAATTGGAGCGATTAAAAAAGTAGCAGAAACCCACCCCGATTTGGTACTAATGGATATCATGCTAAAAGGTAACATGGATGGTATTACTGCGAGCAAAAAGATTAAAACTGCTTACCAAGTTCCGATTATTTATGTAACTTCTTGCTCTGATCGCACCAGCCTGAAACGAGCTAGAGAAACTAAACCAAAAGGTTATATTATCAAGCCCTACAATCCCGAAGATTTAAAAGCTACCATTGACGGTGCTTTGCCGAATCGTGACCCCATCACATCTAATTTTAAGCAAATACATCGCAAAGCGAAACTTGCTACTTATAAGATTAAGCAAATTGCTCACCAAAATTTTCGGTTGCCGTCTATCAGTAGTCGCGCTCGCCAAGTGAAACGAGACAAATACCTCCATCGCCTTCCTCAACTATCAAGGGAAGATTCCCAAATTGTTTCTACCCTTGAGAGCGAAGGAGTCTATGTGACTTCTTTATCCGAATTAAGATTACCTCACACCAAACGATTGATTAAAGAACTAATAGTTTTACATCCTCATTTATATACTCTTTCTCATCTAAAAAACTGGCGAGCAGGTATTCCTTCTAGTCGTAAATTCTTACATACTGAAATCTTGTTATGGGGTTTAGGAGAGAGACTATTAGATATAGTAGAAAACTATATTGGTTTGCCGTTACGATTTCATGGTGTCGATCTCCGACGAGATGCTGCGGATGCTCCGATCACAGATGCTAGACATTGGCACTTAGATATTGATGATGAGCGGATGATTAAAGTTATTGTCTATCTTAACAATGTAGGGGAAATGGGAGGCCCTTTTCAATATATACCCCGCTCTTTTACCAAACAAATTGTTAGTTCTCTAGATTACAAATCAGGATTTGTTCCCGAGCCAGAGATCGCAAAAATTGTTCCGCCTCAAACTTGGAAAACTTGCGCTGCGAAAGCAGGAAGTATCATCATTACCGATCCTTGCAATGTTTTTCATCGAGCAAAGCCAGCAAAGCGCAACCGCTATTCAATTACTTTTGGCTATACTTCGAGAATTCCTCAAATATCTTTAAGTCAATTTCGACTCTCTCCTCAAGAATGGAAAAGGCTCACTCCCAAGTTGAGCCAACGGCAGATTGCCTGTTTACATCGAGGTAAATAAAAATTGAATCGCAGTAGTTATACTCGTACCGTAATTTGTTCGCTGACAAGACAATGAAAACTAATCGATTACTATCATTTAGTATCTTGGCTATAGTATGGATTCAGGTTTTTACACCATCAAAAATACTAGCCCATCGAAATTGTGAATCTTATTTAGACTGTCATCAAACCCCTGAAACCCTAGAAAAAGTTGATTACTGGACAAACTACTTTTTTAAGTTATTACGTCCGGAAATGCGTAACAAACGGATTAGAATATACCATACTCTTTATCGCCGAGAACGAGCAGAAATTCGGCGTGTAGTAAATAAGGTTGTTTATCAAAGTTGTCAGCAACCTCACATTAATCACTATTACCTATTATCAGAACGAGAAAGAGAGCTAGAAAACCGCGATCGCTGGCAGCGTTTCAACCGCCGAAATAGAACTAATAGACTTAGTAGCGATCGCTATCATAATTGGGAACAATATGATTACTATGGCGATGAATTATTGTGGGATGAAGAACTATGGGAAGAAGGTTACTATTGGGAGCGGACTGAGAACTATTTTTTTGAAGGTTTATATCGAGATTTAACCGATGCTGTATTTTATGCTCGTCATCCTGAATTATCGCGAGAAATTTCTAGAAAAGAGAACCTGAATTGGTCAACAGAATGGACATTTATTCGTCAGCATTTTGCTAATTTTGAAGAAGAGAAATTTTTAAAACAGCACTTAATTCCTCTTTGCGATCGCTATAAGTATTAAAAAGATTACGATATGTTGATAGTTTCTCATTTCAATAAGCAATATTCATTTTGAGCGGAGTTTTGGGAACTCTATAAATGTTGCCGATCTAAAATTTATTAATCTCTCAAATTTTGATTTTTAAAATAGCTAATTGAGCAACGTTAACTTGAAAAAACATCGGAGACTTGCTCCTATGACAATGCCGAATTTTTTGATTATTGGTGCAGCTAAAGCGGGGACAACGGCTTTACATGAATATCTCCAACAGCATCCTCAAATTTACATGACACCGACAAAAGAAACTAATTTTTTTGCTTTTGAAGGAGAAGTAATTAATTTTCAAGGACCTGGAGATGAAGCCCTAAAAGATTTTTCCATTACCGATCTAAGTACCTATCAAGCAAAATTTGCCCAAGTTACTAACGAATTAGCGATCGGGGAAGCTTGTCCTTCTTATCTTTATATTCCTCAAGCAGTACCCAGAATTAAAAAATATATCCCCGATACTCGTTTGATTGTGATTCTACGTAACCCCGTAGAAAGAGCCTATGCCAATTTTCTACATAATGTAAGAGATGATCGCGAACCTCATCAAGATTTTGCTTTAGCCCTGCAAGATGAAGCTACTAGAATTGCTAATAATTGGGAATGGTTTTGGCATTACAAACAAATCGGTTTTTATGGCAAACAATTACAACGCTATTATGAACTTTTTTCTCCTAATCAAATAAAAATTAATTTATACGAAGATTTAAAAGAACAACCAATTAAGCTATTACAAGACATTTTAAAATTCTTAGAAGTTGACCCTAATTTTATTCCTGATATGGCTTTACGTCCTAATAAATCGGGAATGCCCAAAAACAAAATTATTCATCAATTATTAACAAAACCTAACCCATTAAAAACTATTCTCAAGCCTTTATTTCCTACTAAATTACGCCAAAAAATTCAGCATAATAATTTAACTAAGCCTCAAATTTCTTCGGACGTAAGACAGCAATTAAGGGATCTGTATCGAGAAGATATTATAAAGTGTCAGGACTTGATAAAACGCGATCTTTCTGGTTGGTTAACAGAGGTTGCATAATGAAACCCCTAGTTATTCATCTAATTGGAGATAAGTTAACTGGTGGTTCAAATCTATATGTGAAAAGGTTAGTAACTTCCAGTTTAAATAAAAAGTACGATTTTATAATTTCTCGCTTAAATGAGTTTAAAGTTAGTCGCCAATCACGGCAACCAGACTTAATTGTTTTTCATTATCCCTGTACTTGGCAATATCTTATTAAACTGATCGCTTTAAAACACCATAGCAAATTAGTAATACTCGATCATCACTATTGTCAGGGATTCGAGCAAGATCAGGTATCTATTCTTTGGCGATTTCATCTGATGTTAAAACTAGCTTATAGCATAGCCGATCGCGTTATCTGTGTTTCCTATGCCCAAAAACAGTGGATGTTGTCTCGTAAGTTGGTTAATCCTGACAAAGTGAAAGTAATTCAAGTATCTGTCAGTGGTGCGGTGAAAATTGAAGATTTACTTAAAATACCTGAAAAATGCCCCCAAAAACCTTTGATTTTAGGTGCTTATGGTCGCTTTGCCCATCAAAAAGGCTTTGATATTTTATTAAAAGCGATCGCGTTACTGCCTGCAACGGATTTTTTCTTATACCTAGGGGGTTATGGCTTTGAAGCCGACTCACTCGAAAAATTAGCCAGAAATTTACCCCATGTCAAACTCATAGGCGCAGTTACAGATATCCCCGCTTTTTTAGCTTTATGCGATGTGATTGTGATTCCTTCGCGTTGGGAAACTGGTTCTATAGTGTGTCTAGAAGCAAAAGCAGCAGGAAAACCAATTATAGCCTCTAATATTGATGCTTTTTCCGAACTTGTAGGTTCTTATGGCTTATTAGTACCACCTAACGATGTAGAACAATTAGCACAAGCGATCGCTTCTTTACCAGAAAAAAACTTAACCCATTGGGGACAAGCAGCTAGACAGTCAATAATCGGAAGTTGGCAAAAATTTTTAAGCGATTGGGAAAACTTGTTAGAAGAGGTGCTGCAATGAAAAAATTTAAAGCCTTAGGAAAAACTAATAATCGTTTTCTGAGTAATCTTGGCTGGTTAGGTATTTCAGGAGGCGTAATTCGTGTTACTCGGTTACTCGCCACTGTGATTTTAGCCCGTTTCTTAACTCCTGACGAATATGGACTAGCAGCTATTGTAATGACAGTTAACGATCTGATTCGGGTGTTTATTCGTACTGGTATTGGTACTCGTTTAGTGCAAGCAAAAGCAGAAGAAGTCGCAGAACTAGCCCAATCTGCTTATTGGCTTAATTGGACAATTTCCCTTGGCTTATTCGTCATTCAATGTTTAGCTGCATTTCCCATAGCTTGGTTTTACCGCAATGAGCAATTAATTGTCCCCATTTGCATTATGTCAGTCACCTTATTACTAATTCCTCATGGTTTAGTCCAATCTGCACTGATTCAACGAGAAAACCGCCTTAAAGCGATCGCAAACGCCAGAATGATCCAGTTTTCTACAGATAATATCCTGGCTCTAATCTTTGCTGTTGCTGGTTTCGGAATGTGGGCAATTATTATACCCAAACTCATAGTATCTCCTCTGTGGGTTTATATCATGATGACGAATCATTCTTGGCGACCAAAACTAAAATTTACTACTAAAGGTTGGGGCGATTTAATTCGATTTGGACGTAGCGTTTTAGGAGTGGAATTACTCAATAATTTACGTAGTAATTTAGACTATTTAATAGTAGGACGCTTTTTAGGAATTGAAGCTTTAGGGCTTTACTACTTTGCTTTTAATGCTGGTTTAGGTATTAGTTTTGGCATCATTGTATCTATCAAAGCAGCGTTACTTCCCCATCTGTGTGATGCTCGCGAAAATCTGCAACTATTTAAACAAAGGTACTATAGCAGCATGAAAATAATCGCTTCAGTCATCATACCTTTAGTACTATTGCAATCAATGCTTGCACCTTTTTACGTACCAATCATCTTTGGCGAAAAATGGATCGAAGCAATCCCCATCCTAATCTTAATTTGTCTGTCTGCAATTCCCCGTCCTTTTGCTGATTCTGCCTCACAATTATTAATCGCCGTCGATAAACCACAAATAGATTTATATTGGAATATTCTCTTTACCATCTTATTTAGTATTAGTTTAGTAATAGGAGTATCTTGGCAAAGCATCGGTGTCGCAGCTACAGTGTTAATCGTTCATACTATTTTTCTGCCTTTATTTACCATTCGTGCTACACAATATGTATTTAAGAAAACTAATTAGAGTTAAATCTTTCTTTGCCATATTTCAATTGCATAGTAAAGTATTTCTTCCAAAGAATTAGAGCGATATTTTACTTCTTGATAAGCTTGCGTACATTGTCTATTTTTTAACCAAATTTTATATAATTCAAATGTCATTGCAATAGCAGACTTAGGAGAAGGATTAACTGTATATCTTTTCTTTGGATTAATAATTTTTAGTTTCTCTTCTTGTCGTGAAATCATATAACCTAATCCCTTTGGTACATGACCAATACTGTTAACTGTCTTCCAGTCAGTCCAAAGTCTCATTCTTCCAATAGAATACTTTTTGTTGACTAAAGGTAGCCACAAAAATAAAGCAATACTATTTCTTTTGCTATCAAATCTTAATTCAGCAAAAATTTTATTTTTATTGTGACCATAAACAACTTTAAGATTATCACTTATTTCTTTGATTCTATATTAACTTTTTTCTGTTAATGAGCGATCGCATTTATAGCAGTCGAAGCAAAGATTAAGACATTTTCTATTGCCTATTCCCTGTTAAGAGTTACCTTTGTTCAAGATTACGATGTCCTAAACTATAGTTCGCTTGCTATAACCAAAAATATCATTGAATTTTAGAAGCGGTAGAAAATTTAGCAAAAAATCCCTAGGCATCAAATAATAAGAAATTAATTAGTAGTAACTCAGTTTATCGTATTAGTTTGGGAAATTACCGCATCATTTATAATATTCATTCAATCATCCCTATTGACAATTGAGGTTATTAAAATTGGTCATCGTAGAGAAATCTATCGGAAGCGAAATTAATTTTGTTTAACTGTCTTTAATCTCTAGCTCTAAAGCAGCGATCGCTGACCTCCCTAAAATATCTTTGCGATCTTCCTTTGCGCCTCTGCTAAGTCAGCATTCCCTTGCGTCTTACGCCGACGCGGGGTCTGACTTCTTTGCGCGAAATTCAAACTAATTGACTTCTTGATTACAAATTTTGCTCGCTCTCTATCACTATCTCATCATTTCTAAAAGATCGAGTAACTCAGTCACATTAACCACCATATCACCATCTTTTTGGCGAACTTCCCCACGAGGAGTTCGACAGCCAAGACATCCATATTTAAAGCCTAGTCCTCTAGAAAGATTAGCAAATTCATTACCAACATAAGAACCAAATAGCTCTAAAATAATAGGATTATCTGCAAACAGTAAATTAGTTAAACCAGCACCATGAGGGGCGACAATTATTTTTGCTTGAGCAAACAATTTTACTTGTTCGATATAGCTCATATCTTCCAATATATAAGTTGAAAATCCTAGAGGTTTTAGAGCCTCTATTACCTCATTTTCATTAATAATTCGTCTCCCCAAAGCTTTACGCCGAGAAATAAAAATATTGGGCGCAAAAGAGGCAATGTTTCCTTCTATACTGGCAATTTTACTCAGCATTTTTTGTTTTAACCACTGACAAGCAGCAATTGAAACTTCACCATGTGTTTCTTCATAGGAACGGCGAAAAGAAGGCACAATTAGTTTATTAACAGTTCGCCTAAAATCTTGCCAAATCATCCAGTCATTCTCGTTATATCCTAAAAGTTTTAGTGAATCACGTTGCCAAGGTCGGATATTGGGTTCGACAATTAATTTTGGTTTTAGTCCAGTTTGTTTTTGATAGTATTCAATTCCTTCAAGCTGTGTCAGAGTATCTATCGTCCAGTGCCAAAAGTTATTACTCCAAGGATTGACAAGTAAACAAGCAATTTCTATAGATGGTTGTTGAGTTTTTTTATGGAATTGAGAAGCAATTATCGTTGTTATAGATACATTTTTTGCAATATGAGTTTCAACTGGAGTAAATCGCGGAAGAGTTGTTTCTAAAATTAAGTTTCTGTCCCTATCAAAAGCAACTGGATACTTACCCAGTATTTCAGCTTGCTCTATTTCGCAAACAAAAGGTTTGACAACTTTTACTTGCATGGGATATATCTTTTCTCTAATGCGTTTTGGAATTGGCTCAAAGCTATAAAAGTTACCAAAATTTATGAGTTCTTCTAAGCCAAATTCTTGTAAGTTATAGTTTTGTCGATTAGTCAATAAATGACTTCTTGTGAACACCTTAAATTTATCATTTTTAGGAAAATATGCCAATAAAAAGACCGCGATATTTCGCCAAATATGATAGGCTTCTCTGTAAGCAATTCTCAAGATTATATTTTTTTTAAAAAAAGGCTTTATTCTCAATCCCATGATATTTTTTGCTAAAAAATAAGTTTAAAATCAATTAATAATTTAGATAATTAATTGATTATTAATATCTTATGTTTTTAGCATATAGTTTTTTAGTTGTCATCAGAAAAATAACAAGTTAATTTATATTGAAAACAGGAAAAATACTGAAGATAATTTTAAAAATTTATTTGTCAACAGTAAAATTACTTAGGATTTATCAAAAATAACTAGTATTAACCGCAAAAATAGTTAAAAATAAGGTGGTCAAATAAGTGTTTTAGACCGTAGCATTAGACTGGAGTTAATCTGTACAAAGATGAGCTATGAGTTTAACCACAATATGAGAAGTGACAATTATTGCTTTTAAAAATATTTCTAGTGATAGCTTTTTATTCTAATGGGAGGCTGAAACAAGATGTTGCTTGCTTTGCTACGAAAATTTAGCTGTAGCATTTATTTAAAGTTAGCCATAGTCATGATGGGTATATTGTCTGCTTCATCAAGTTTAGCTTTACCTCTTTCTAGAGGCGATCGCTTAGAAGTATCAATTCCCAATGAACCCTATTTTAGTCGAGTATATGAGGTTAACGAAAAAGGAAATTTAGAGATTCCCTATCTAGGTTCGATATCTGTAATGGGTTTAGAACCCTCATTAGTAGAACACAAGCTGACATATGCTTTGGTGGCAAGAGGTTTTTTTCCTCCCAATACTTTACAACTAACAATTCAAGTACTGGAATGGTCCCCTATCAGAGTCAATGTTGCTGGTGAGTTATTTCAACCAGGAGTAGTACTGATTAATCCTCCATTAAGTCGCGAAGAATCATCCGTATTACCCGATGCTAATCAAATTACAGGAGAGTTTCCCTATAGAAGAACTATTATTGATGCCATTGAAGGTGCTGGGGGTGTATTACCTACGGCTAATGTCAAAGAAATTCGCTTAATTCGTAATGGACAAGAGCAAATTTTCGATCTTTCTGGTGTTTTTACTGGAGAACCATTTGAAAATATTTCTTTGATTGAAGGCGATCGCATTATAGTTCCTGCTGCTGAGAGTTTTCAAGCGGAGTTAGTTCGTCCCTCTAAAATTACCCTATCGGGGATTAAAGTTTTTGTTTCCAATCTAATTGTTCCTGCAAACAATAATTCTAGTGCTGGTGTCGGGAATCTAAAAGAAGGAATTGATTTTCCCTATGGTGCGCGTTTTAGCCATGCGGTTATTTCCATGAACTGTGCGGGGGGAACGGATATAACTAATGCTCGTAGGAGAGCAATTTTAGTAAGGACAAATCGTCTGACTGGCGAAACTACTTACCTAGAAAGGGGCGTAGAAGAATTATTGCGTGATTCTCACAACAATAATGATAATCCTTTTCTGATGCCCAGAGATGGCGTGGCTTGTTATGATTCTTTGGTTACTAATACTCACGATATTTTCAACATTCTCGGAGATATTATCAATCCTTTTAAGGGTTTATTTTTTTAGTTGTCTGAATTTTATTTATGGCATCTTCATCGGAGTTACTAGCTACTACAGTCAAAGTGAAAACAACTAAAAAACACTACTTATTGCGCTGGCTGAAGTATTTGTTGCTGGGTGGTATCTGTAATGCTGCTGTTTGGGGACTCGCACTGACATATTTACGCAAAACTCCTCTAACTTTTACCAGTGAATTAGTAATTCATATCAATAGTGGCTCTCCTTTTGTTAGTGTTAACCTCCCTAGTATTGGTCAGGCAAATTCTTCTAGTGGTACGCCTTTTGGTACTCATTCCGACCCCAGGGAAAACTATAAGCTAATGGCTACTAGCGCGACAGTCTTAAACCAAGCAGCCCAATCCTTAGATATGCCAAAGTCTGAATTTGGTAAGCCCAATATCGAGCTAATTAATAATACGACATTGCTACTAATGGAAGTGGACGCTAACGATCCTGAACTTGCCAAACAAAAAGCCTGGGCGTTGTATCAAGCTCTTTATGATCGGCTTAATATTTTGCGATCACAAGAACAAACAGAACGGAATAAATCAGTACAACAAGCTTTGGAAGATTCTCGCCTCAAATTAACCGAAGCGCAAAATCAAGTATCTAATTATAAATTGCGATCTGGTTTTAAGTCTTCCGATCAGATTAAAAACTTAATTGGTAATATAGGCAATCTACAAACCCAGTTAATTGATAAGATGGCGCAATATCGACAGATTGACGCAAGTTTACAAAAGCTAACTACTACTTTAAAAATCTCCCCACAACAAGCAGCAGATGCTTTAGTATTACAAACTGATCAGGAATTTCAAAAAATCCTCAAAGAATACACTGATGCCACCATCACTTTAACTAACCTTGTACCCAATCGCGGGCCGAATTATCCCGATGTAGTTCAAGCTAGACGCAAACAAGAAATTGCTTTACAAGCCTTACTACAAAGAGGAGAAAAGTTATTAGGGATTCCTGTAGAGCAACTAACCTTAGAACGGCTGATTTTAGATAACAGCAATGGCTCTGGAGTTAAACGAGGAGAATTGTTTGTGCAATTAATTGAAATGAATACCCAGTTAAAAGGCTTAGATGCTCAAATCAACACCTTAAAACAAGAAATCGAACAATTAGCAGCAGAATTAACCATTTTGAGCAAAAAAGAATCTGTCCACGATAATCTAGACCGCAATTTACAGATCGCCCAAGCAGTATTTGCTTCTACCCTCACCAAAATCGATCTTAGTAAAGGCGATCCTTTTGCCTCGTTTCCCATGATTCAAATTATCGAAGAACCCACTTTACCAGAAGAACCCAGCGCGCCCAAACCCACCTTAGTAATGGCTGGTGCAGCAGTTGGTTCATTGTTAGTTAGTACGGGATTAACTTTACTTTGGTGGCGTGAACCTCTGTTAAAAATTTCAAAACAGATAGTCAAAAAAGCGATCGAATAATAATTTTTACGAAGTCCAAGGGGGCTTCCGCCGTGAGACAGCGGAGTACCTTGGACTCAGGAGTCTAGGGAGTCTAATAACTTGATTTTTTCCAAAGAGATTCAACCACAAAACTTTGCCGAACGAGTAGTTTGGTATGCTATGACCTGGACTTATGGCTTTTATCTTTTAGGTGCTACTTATATTGTTGGCTCGGTAGTAGGTTGGATTTTATTTTTTTATCTGCTGCTGAAGCTTTGGCTACAAGATGAATCAACTCCTGAAGCCGAAAAAATTGTGATTCCTTGGATTACCTGGGTTTGGATTCTGGGAATGCTCATGATGGAAGTAGCTTTGATTATGGGACATTTAGATTACAATCTTCCTACTTCCCAAATCATTAAATCTTCTATTGGTTGGGCAAAAGGCTGGGCATTAATTGCTCTTTATCCCCTCGCAGGTTGCTTGAATATACGCCCCCAACTGATTTATCGTGCTGCTTGTGTGATTTGTTTTCACACTCTTATTATTTCACCCCTCTTAATTGCTGCACCGATTTTACATTTACCAGAAACTCTGTATGTTTCTCCCTTGAAGGCTGTAGGTGCAGGATTAGGGTCATCTTTTTTTGATGTTTCTCTGTATAACGTCGATTATGATGGGCAAATACGTCAAAGATTGTTTGCTCCTTGGGGACCCGCGCTGGGTTTTGTGGCGAATATTTACTTTACTCTGGCAATGCGGGAAAAAAACCAAAAATGGCGTTGGTATGGCATTATTGGGGCGGTTTATCTTTCCCAAATTTGTAAATCTCGTTTAGCACAGGTTTGTATTGTCAGTACACCAATCTTTATCTTTGTATTATCGAGGTTAATTAGACCTTATATGCTGATTTTAATGGGTAGTGGTAGCGTCCTTGCAGGTATTCTTTCCAATAACATCATAAATGCGATCGCTGATTTTTGGACAAGTTTTAAAGCCAAAAGAGCGGATTCGAGTCGGGTTCGAGCAGCATTAAAAGAAATTGCTTTTTATCGTGCTGAAACTGAAGCACCGATTTGGGGTCACGGTGTTTTACAAATGGGTCCCCATGTAGTGGAATTTATGCCAATTGGCTCTCATCATACCTGGGCAGGGTTAGCTTTTGTTAAAGGAATGGTGGGTTTTTATTCTTTAGCTATTCCGATGATTTTAAGTTTGTTCTTTTTGTTAATTAAAGCGCAAACTAATCCCGATGCAGGAACAGGATTAGCAATTTTATTTATTTTGTTTCTTTATACTTTCGGTGAAAATTTAGAAATTTTAGCTTATCTTTATTGGCCTGGTTTAATTATGATGGGAATTGGATTTACTAACAATAACAATAGGAAATTAACTGATAACAAATAACATCAAAAAAATGCTAAAAATTAGGATTGGCATAGCCAATCCTCTATCTTAAACTCTATGGATAGCCAAATTTTTTTTGATTTGAGATAAATAAAATTTGAAAGGGATTGATTGATGATTAATGCCAACTATTTAGGCAAAATTAAATTCAATAGATTCTGTTTTTTGTTCTTTTGATAAGCTGTTATCAAAGCAATCGCTTAATTGTTCTTTGAGACACTTTAATTCTTCAAATTGTCTTTTTAAAGTGTTATTATAGGCTCTAGCTAGAGCAAGTTTTGCAACTTTTTCAGGTAAAGAAATCCAATTTAAAGGTTTGACAAAATAGTCGGTAATTCCCACATCAAAACTACGATAAACAGAATCACGGTCATCAAGCGCGGTCATCATCAAAATTGGTGGACATTGAATACCAAAAGTATCGTTTATTTTTAAGCAACAAGTAAAACCATCCATACCAGGCATAACTGCATCTAATAAAATTATGTCAGGTTTTTGAACTCGACAAATGCTCAGACAGGCTTCTCCACTATCAGCTTCTAAAATAGAATAACCTTGGGTTTCTAAAATGCCAGCAGCAGTCATGCGGATGCTAGCATCATCATCAACAATCAGAATTAGAAGGTTGTTTTTAGGGTAATTATTATTAGTCATGATTCGATTTTTGGTAATTTAAGAGTGGATTATTATAGAGTAAAGCTAGATTTTTTAAGGTACATTTAATTATTAACTTTTTAAGCATATTTAATAACGATGCGATCTCGTAAAATACGGAATTGTTGACTAATACCAGTTAATTTCAAAGCTAGAAATTCGCATACTTGATATAAAGAAAGAGGTAAAAATTTGAGTAAGTAGGCAGCAAACAGAGTTTGTAAAGTACGATTGGGTTCGCTCAACAAAATTTGCCAATGAGTAGCCAAAGCTTGATGGGTTAACTGGACTGCCATTTTTCCATTTTTGAGGCGTACTGCTCGACGAGCTAAATAGCGCAGTTGATAAGCTCTAGCTGGATTTTCCCACTCAGCCAGTAATTGAGGGAAACGATCTCGATGTTTGTTGATCATTTGCTCCCAAGAATCAAATTGCTTGAGAATATTAGCAGATAGTCCTTCCCCATTGACACGGTATAAAGTCAAAGCTTCACCAATACCTTCTATTTTCCAAGGAGTTTCAGCAGCTATTCGCAACCAACATTCAATATCTTCTGACTGACGGAAATTTTCATCAAAATAAAAATTTTCAATTTGTCCATGTAGATTATCTTGAAAACAGATCGCCTCAAATACTTGCCGACGAATTACTGGTGCTGAACCATTGCCAATTGGATTACGACAGAGAAGATGAGATGGGGTAATATCTTGGAGTTTCGGCATTTGATAAACACCTAAAGATTTACCTTGACCATCAATAAATTCAGAACGACTGAAACTAACCCCAACTTGAGGAGATGATTCTAGATGTTGTACGTGTTGAGCTAATTTTTCAGGCAACCAGAGATCATCTGAGTCCAGAAACGCTAAATAATCTCCTTTCGCGTGACGAATTCCTGTGTTTCTTGCTCCTGCTAAACCACGATTTTTTTGACTAATGATTTTAATCCGAGAATCTATAAACTGTTGACAAATTTCGACGCTGGAATCTGGGGACTCATCATCAATAATCAATAATTCAAAATGGGGATAGGTCTGATTTAGAATCGAGTTGATTGTCTGAGAAATATAGTTTTCAACATTATAAACAGGAACAATTACAGAAACGAGTTTCATCGGAACTACCTTAAATTGCGATTAATTTAATTATTGCTACCTCGCGTTTGCGATCACGTTCGCTTTAAGTATAATTTGCGATAACTTTTTGTATAATTTCGTAAAATTGTTTTTTTTTCAAACTTTTGAGCCAAAAAGTTGCTTGATCGGCAAAAAATATCTGTCTTCCCAACTGACTAACTGGTCAAGTCTCAATTAAAAGATTACAAAGGAAATAAAATAGCTAACTTAATCGGAAACTTAATGTCAGAACGGGAAAAAATTCGTCATTTACTGATGATAAAAGATAGAGGAGGAAAAAGAAGTTATCCACTAGAAGCAGAAATCTATTCTCTTGGTAGAACTTCCCGTAATTCGATTGTGCTTCAGGGAGCATCAATTTCCCGTCACCATGGGACAATTTTACGTATTACTGTCCCCGAAAGCGATCGCTATTTGTTTCGCATCATCGATGGTAGTCTCAATGGAAAAAGAAGTACTAATGGTATTTTTATTAATGGTCAGAAACGTCTGTCTGTGGATCTTCAGAACGGAGATGTTATCAAGTTTGGCAATCAAACCTATGCGAAATATTATGCTTTGTCGAATTTATCAGATTCTGAATTTGCCAGATTTGATCAAATAGAATATGTTTCTAGTTTTTTCTCCAATTCTAGTAATTCTTTTACCACTCTAATTGCTACCGAAAATGAATCTACAGATGCTAATGATCTTGCCATAGCACGTTTAGCTTCTTTTCCCGAATTAATTTCTAATCCGATCATTGAAATAAATTTGCAAGGGAAAATTACCTATCTCAATCCCTCAGCAATTCGCCAGTTTCCTCAATTAAAAGCTATGGGAATTGAACATCCTTTGTTGTCAGAACTTCCCGACTTAGTTCAGCAGCAACCAGAAAATTCTTTTGTGCGAGAAATAAGTCTAGATAGAGCCGTATTCGAGCAATCAGTACATTATCTGCCTCAAAGCGATTTAATTAGAAGTTTTCTGACAGATATTAGTCCTCGCAAACGAGCAGAAAGAGAAAGAGAACAACGAGATCGCTTGTTACAAGAGGTAATCGCAGCCCAAGATATTAGCTTTGAAAAACGTCTTCACAATTTACTCCAAATTGGCTGTGAATACTTTAACTTAGAATTTGGTTTTGTGGGCAAAATTGAGGATAACATTCTGAAGCAAGAAGCTATTTATCTCAATAGCAAGCTACAGTCAACTTTAAATTTTGGTAAATTTCCCCGAAAAATCGATTGGGAACTATGGCAGAAAACCCTAGGAACAAAAAAACCAGTTTATCTTCATCAAAGCGCAGAAAATTCTCCTTTAAAGTCTGAGATAATCTACTTTGGAATAAGTATTTCAGTAGGAAGCAAAGTTTATGGTATTCTCGGTTTTATGAGTCAGGAATCACACCATTTTTCTTTCACTCAAGGGGAGGAAAAACTCTTAAATTTAATGACTCAATGGTTAGAAACTGAAATCGAACGGCAACAGATTCAAATTCGTCTCAAACAACAATATGTACAAACAGTTTTGCTCAGACATATTAGTGAAGAAATTCGTCAAAGCTTAGATGCGAAACAAATTGTTCAAACTACAGTAGATTTAGTTGGTGCAGCTTTTGATGTTAATCGCTGTGTTATTCATCGTTATTTAGAAAACTCGAACCCCACAATTCCCTGTGTTGCTGAATATTTAAGCCATGATGCCTTCTCAATGCTTGACTTAGAAATTCCGATTGTTGATAATCTTCATGCTCAAAAAGTATTGAGTCAAGAGAAAGCCGTTGTCAGCCATAATGTCTCTGAAGATGCCTTGCTTCAGACTGTGTCTCATGTTTATGAGCAACTACAAATTATATCGATGGTTGCAGTACGTACCTCATACAAAGGACAGATTAACGGCGTAATTGCTCTACATCAATGTGATTACCATCGTTATTGGAAAAAAGATGAAATTGAATTACTAGAAGCAGTGGCTGCTCAGGTTGGTATTGCTTTGGGACAAGCAAAACTATTAGAACAAGAAACTTTGAGAAAAATTGTCTTAGCAAGAAAAAATCAAGAATTAAATGCAGCTAAAAAAGCAGCAGAAACGGCTAATCAGGCAAAAAGTCAATTTTTAGCTACTATGAGCCATGAAATTCGCACCCCGATGAATGCAGTAATTGGCATGACGGGATTATTATTAGACACCTCATTAAATTTTCAGCAAAAATACTTTGTGGAGACCATTCGTCGAAGTAGCGAAACCTTACTATCTCTAATTAACGATATTCTTGATTTTTCCAAAATTGAAGCAGGAAAATTAAGCTTAGAACAATATCCTTTTGATTTATATTCTTGTCTGCGAGATGCCTTGAATTTAGTCAGACCTCAAGCTAATGCTAAAGGAGTTAACCTAGTTTATCAAATTGACCCATCTCTTCCCCAAGAAATCGTCGGTGATATAGGCAGGTTAAGACAAGTTGTCATTAATTTACTTTCTAATGGGGTGAAATTTACTGATATTGGTGAAGTTAAGATTGCTGTTACAGGAAATTTATTAACAACAGCAGATCAAGAAAATACTTATCAAATTCAGTTTATGGTGCAAGATACAGGGATTGGTATTCCTCCTGAAAAGCAACAATTTTTATTTCAAGCATTTAGTCAAGTAGATGCTTCGGTAAGTCGTAAATATGGAGGTACAGGATTAGGACTAGCTATTTGTAAACAGTTAGTGGAATTAATGGGTGGTGATATTTGGGTTGAAAGTTACGGTTGTGTTATGGGAAATCCTCCCCCCCATTGGCAACTAACAACTACTGAGAATGATACTGGTGGGACAAAATTCTATTTCACTATTATTGCCCAATCAAATTCATTGTGTTTTGTTCCGAACAAGCCTGAAGAATCTGCCTATAAACATAAAACATTTGATACTCTGCCTCGTCAAACAAAGCCAAAAAAACTAAGAATTCTTTTAGCAGAAGATAATAGCGTCAATCAAAAAGTTGCTTCTTTAATCCTGAACAAATTAGGATATCGAGCAGATATTGTAAGTAATGGTTTAGAAGCCGTTAATGCAGTGCAAACACTGCCTTATGATGTAATTTTAATGGATATAGAAATGCCAGAAATGGACGGAATTACCGCCACCAAAAGAATATTAGAACATTTAACCACTAAAACTCCCTATATTATTGGTTTAACAGCTTATGCGATGACGGAAAAACGCGATCGCTGCATCCAAGCTGGAATGAAGGATTTTTTAACTAAACCAGTTCGCATTGAAAATTTAGATCGGGCATTACAAAGAGTTATGCCCTCGATTGATAATCGAGATTCTGCTCAACCAGAAATCCCTACAACATCATCTTTTTTAGCCACAACCGATCAAGGCTTCCCCTTTGAAAACAGGGGACAGAGGACAGAAGACAGCAAGATGGATCCAACTTCTGAGGGCATAATCTCGAAGAAACCTCTAGAGGTTGAGGAGTCTATAACAGAATTAGTACAAACGGTTCTCGATATGACTGTTTTAGATTCTTTACGTCAACTAGTAGGAGCAAAAGCACCAGAGATGTTAACTAAGATTATTAACCAGTATTTGGAAGATGCACCAGGGAAAGTATCAGCGATCGCTGAAGCTTTAAAATCTCAGGATATAGAAGCTTTACGAAAAGCCTCTCACAGTCTTCGCTCTAGTAGTGCTAACTTAGGGGCTATTAGTCTGGCAGAGTACTGCAAAAATCTGGAAAATATAGCTCGCGCTGGCGAAATGCCTGAAAATCCAGAGACTATAACAGAGTTAGAAACTGAATACGAAAAAGTCAAAATTGCCTTACAACAAGAATGCAACCATGAGTGAAATACAAGCGGAAAAGATGCCCCTAATTCTGATTGTAGATGACGATCGCACGATGCGTTCATTACTCAATCTGGCAATGGAAGAAGAGGGATATCGAGTAGTGGAGGCAGAAAACGGAGAACAGTGTCTCTCAGAATATACTCATTTCCAACCCGATTTAATTCTGTTAGATGCAGTAATGCCAGATATTGATGGTTTTACCTGCTGCCAAAAAATTCGCCGTTTACCAGAGGGCGATCGCCTGCCGATTTTGATGATTACCGTCCTCGACGATCGAGAGTCTGTAGAGCAAGCTTTTAATGCAGGGGCAACAGACTATATTACTAAACCAATTCATTGGTCGGTATTATCTCAGCGAGTGCGCCGTTTACTAGATGGCGATCGAGTTTGGACAGAATTAACAACGGTTGAGGAACAATTACGCCAGCAAAGAACTTGGGAAAAGTTAATTAGCAATATTCTGGAGCAATTAGTCTCGGGCGATCGCAAAAGTGATTCGATTAAGCAAGTTTTATCTAGTATTCGGGAATGGTTACAAGCTACAAGAATCTTAATGTATCAGTCCGATTCTCAACAATATCTGGAGTCTGTGGCAGCAGGAGCTACATCGATTAAAAATTTTTCGGCAACAGACTTTAATTTAATTGCCGAATATGGGGAACAATATCAACAAGGAAAACCCATTGTCATTGAAGATCTGTCCCAAGCTGACTTACCATCTGCTGTAATCAAACAGTTGAAGCAATCAAACACTCAGACTTTGTCTATTGTCCCGATTAAGAAGGGCCATCGACTCTTAGGCTTGTTAGGGATTCACTTCTCTGGGGTTTTTCCTCAAAACCAAGAGTTACTCTTGAACCGATTGTCAGATATAGGAAACATCCTAGCAATAGCAATCCCCTAAAGAATCAAATTGTTTATCCTGATAACCGACTATGGCAAAGCGATCGCTCAAAGCATCCCCCTCTGGAATTGATAAAGCTAAAAAAGCTTTTGAGCGCACTGGTTGGACTCAAGAGTATTTGGCAGCAGAAGTAGGTTTATCAACTCGTCAGTCCGTCTGGAAATTTTTTAAAGGGAAACCTATAGAACGTTACATTTTTATCGATCTTTGTTTCCAATTAAGTTTAGATTGGCAGGATATTGCCGACTTTCCCCCCTTACCCCCCAGAGACGATTCTTTACAGCAACAATCGACAGTATCTATCGCGACAACTGCACCAGATTGGGATCTATTAGTTACCCAAGCGCGATCGCAATTGCGGGGACAAATCGAAGCTCAATGTGGCACAATTCAGTCTTTCTTTGAATTTGCCCAACCTTTGGCTCTAGACAATATTTATACCAGCCAAAATGTACTCACCCGCCTTAGTAATCAACGTTGGTTAGAAATATCTGATTTACAAAATTCCCGCCAACGCAGTCTCGCCAATCCCAATATTGAAACTATCCCCGCGATAGAAGCCGTAACTAATCATCATAAATTGATGCTCTTGGGCAAACCAGGATCTGGTAAAACTACCTTTCTACAACATCTTGCCCTGCAATGTATTAGGGGAAATTTTAAAGCGGACTGTATTCCTGTGTTCATTTTCTTAAGAACTTTTGTCGTTCAAGCTCAAGAATGCCAGGACTTTAGTTTACTAGGTTATCTGGAACGCTTTTGCCATAATTACAATCTGTCTTTAGAACAAATAACCACCCTACTACAACAAGGCAAAGTTTTAATTCTCCTCGATGGGTTAGATGAAATTCCCCAAGAATACGAACAGGAAATTTTCCAACAGATTCACAAATTTTCTCAGCTTTACTATCAAAATTCGCTGATTATTACTTGTCGCCTGGCTGCACAACAATATCGTTTTCATGGTTTTACCTATGTCGAATTAGCTGACTTCAATCCCACTCAGGTGGAAATCTTTGCCCAAAGATGGTTCAATGCTACTGCTCAAGATGCTCAAACTGGAAAGACTAAAGCTGAAAAATTTCTCGAACAACTCCAAGACAAAAATAATCAAGCAATTCGGGAATTAGTTACCACTCCCATCCTGTTAAACTTAATTTGTTCTGTCTTTCAAGAAAGATTATCTTTTCCTGATAAACGAGCTAGATTGTATCAGGAGGGATTGGATATTTTATTAGTACGTTGGGATCGCTCCAGAGGTATTGAACGGGATCTCGCCTACTATAATCTTACTTTAGCCGATAAAATTAAACTCCTCAGTCAAATTGCTGCGGTTAATTTTGAGCAGGGTAATTATTTCTTTGAGACTGAGCAACTTTTACAAACAATTGCCGATTATTTAGCGACTTCCTCTGATTTTTACAGAGATCCAGAAACCCTCCGCTTGGATAGTGAAGCAATCCTCAGAGCGATAGAAGTTCAGCATGGATTGCTCATCGAAAGAGCGAGGGGGATTTATTCTTTTTCCCACTTAACTTTTCAAGAATATCTCACAGCCCGAAAAATAGTTTCTAGTCCTAATGCAGAAGAGTTACACCATTCTTTACAACAGTTAGCTAGCCAGATTACTAACCCTCAATGGCGCGAGGTAATTATCTTGATAGCTAGTATGCTTCCCAACGCGGATTACTTTATGCAGCAGCTTCAAAACCAAGTTAATTCCCTCTTGGAACAAGACAATCAATTACAAGAGTTTCTGCAATTTATCAATCAGAAAACTCAAACTTTATCTCTACCCTATAAACCAGCAGCAGTCAGAGCTTTTTATTTTAGTCTATTTCATAATCGCGATCTAAACTTGGCGATCGCTATTGACTCTCGATTAGCCAAAGTATTACCTAAGGATCTAGCTTTAGATTTAGCCTTAGAACGAGCTTTTGATATGGCTCTATCTTTACTGAATAATCCTGACATCAAACAAATTCTTAACTTTAGTTTTGCTCTAGAATTCGAGTCTAATCTAGTTTTTTCCCCAGATCTAAAACAAGCTCTCGATACCCTGAAACAAGAACTTCCCGATCCTGCTCAGGGTAAAGAACATTTACTAACTTGGTGGTCAACTAATGGTGATGATTGGGTCAATAAGTTTCGTAGGGCGATCGATAAATATCGTTATTTTAATGTTAGTTGGAATTTTAACTCTGAGCAGCAAGAATTATTAAATAAATACTATTTAAGCAATCAATTTTTACTTCAATGCCTTGGTATTGAGCCTCTCTGTTAAGGTCGGGGTGGATACTTATTACTTAATATTTCACGCCTCTTTGATAAATTTCACAGCTTGTTGAATAACTTGTTCATCCCTAAGAATCCTGTTGTGTCCGAGTCCTTCAGTCACAATTAATTGAGAACCTTGCCATGAAAGAGTGATCGCCTCACTTTCTTGAAGTGAAGATTCACGACTGATTACTGAAAGCGCGATCGCCATAAATACTTTTATAATATTTTTGTAGTATTTTATAATATAAAAACTGTATCAAAATCTAAATTCTAATTATCGCTGTTGTACAGGGGAATGGTCATTTGCCCCTACTTATCAAATCGAGAGCAAAATCATGGCATCTTTTCGGGATATTCTCGGTTACTATCACAAGTATAGAGCGATCGCACTTTTCAGCATCGTGGCATCCAGTTTATTTGAAATAATTGATTTAGTTGTTCCCTACGTTATTGGACAAATTCTCAATGTTTTATCGAATCAAGCTTTAGACACACCCATTCAATTTCTGATTCATCAAGTAGCTGAAATTACTAATCTAGAAAGAGGTAAATTTTTATCTTTAGGAGTATTATTAGGCTTAATCTTTCTGGTAACAGTAATTAGGTCGCCTATTCAGCCTTGGATTGGCTCATGGTTTCACTGGGAAATAGCTTTGAGGGCGAGGAGAGATCATCTCCGCAAAGTAATCTCTAAGATTTTAACTCTTCCTTTAGGATTTTATGACGAACATAATCCTGGTCGGATTGCGGGTAGAATCGCCAGAGGAATCGAAAATCATACTTGGACATATCCAGAGATTGCGGGACAGTTATTGCCGAAACTCGCCAGAATACTGGGGATATTCGTGATGATTTGGTTAATTGAGCGATGGATTGCGATCGCTTTTTTATGTTCCTTTATCTTCATTCTGGCTTTTAGTCTCAAACATTTACAGACTTTAGTCAAGCAAGAAGAAGTCATCGACAGACATATAGAAAATACGGAAAGTCGTACCTCAGAAATTATTACCAACATCAAAACAGTCAAAGCTTTTGCTACTGAAGCCCAAGAGTTAGAAAGACAGAGACAAAGATTCAATAGAGAATATAAAGTCATCACTTTTCGCATCCATAAAGGTTATGTTACTTTAGCTACTTGGGAGCGAACCATGATTCAAACTTGTGTTTTCTTGATTCTGCTGTTTACTCTCATAGCTGCGGTAAGAGGGGAAATTTCTTTAGGACACTTTATCACCACCCTAACGGTTTCTAGTATGGCGTATGCAGAACTCGAACCCATTGCCCAATTAGCAGAAGTCTTCGCCCGTCGTTATGCTTCTATGCAGCGTTTTCACCAATTTATGCAGCTACCAATAGGTAAGGATGCTGCTAGTTTAGTCCCAGAATATTTGGGGAATAATCCTTATAAGTTTACAGGGAAACTAGAAATTCAACAGCTTACCTTTGGTTATGATGCTAATCGTCCGATTCTGCAAGATATCAACTTGTTAATCAGACCTTATCAAACTGTAGCTCTAGTTGGACGTTCTGGCTCAGGAAAATCCACTTTAGTTAAATTATTATTCCGTTATTTTGAACCAAATCAGGGGCGAATTTTGGTTGATGGACAAGATATTAGCACCTTAGATGTTACCAACTATCGCCGTCGATTAGCCCTCGTGCATCAAGATGTGGATATTTTTAACGGTACTGTCTTAGATAACCTTACTTATGGTAATCCTGAAATTAGTTTTTCTAAAGTAGAACAAGCCTGTCACATCGCCAGAGTCAATGAATTTATTAACGAATTACCTCAAGGTTATTTTACTACCGTGGGAGAAAGAGGAGTGCGTCTTTCTGGCGGACAAAAACAGCGTTTAGGTATTGCTAGGGCATTAATTGTCAATCCTGATATTCTAGTGTTTGATGAAGCGACTGCTAGTCTAGACTATGAATCAGAGCGATCAATCCAATTAGCAATGCGATCGATTTTGGGAACTCGTACTACTCTAGTTATTGCCCATCGTCTTAGTACTATTCGTGAAGCAGATCAAATTGTAGTGCTAGATCGAGGAAGAATTGTCGAAGTCGGTAGCCATGAGGAATTATTAAATCATGGCGGTATTTACCATCGCCTTCACTCGTTGCAAGAAACAGGAGAATTATTGAGCTAAAGCCCAATTCCCCCAATATTGGGGGAACTTCAATAGATTGATATTTAACAACTTTTAATGAGAGTGGAGAAGTCTAATTATTGTCCCGCAGGTTTGAGCCGAGTTAATTTTAACTGGAATTTTCCGCCACTAGTTTCACCAAAAGCACGAACCCTAATAATATATTTGCCATTTTCTGTAATACGGGAAAATAACAGAGAATTAGTCGTCCCGTCGGGACCATCATCATTTTCTGCTATGGTAGAGCCATCAGAAGCAATTAAGGTTACTATGGTGTCAAATTCTTCTGAAGTCAGGTCGATCGCGATTTGATCTCCTTTTTCTAGCTGCATAAAATAGTCTCTAGCAAAACCTCCTTCTCCAGTGGGAATATCTCTTTCAGAAAGAGTGTCAGCAATTTCGTTATCCGATGAAATAGGGACAGGGTCATAAATTTTTCGTTGCGCCGTTGCTGGCAATTCAAGCATTGCGATCGCGCTTCCTGCTAGTCCCAGAGATAGAATCCAATACCAACTACTGGAAAACAATCTAACCATAAAATCTTGATTAACCAAGTTCAAACCAACCTAATTATATTTAGTTACAATTTGAACCAGTTTACCAGCCTCTTCTATAAGTTAACTGCAATTAAATTTTAGATGCGAGATCCCAGATTTGAACTGGGGGCTTCCTGCATGTCAAGCAGACACTCTAACCACTGAGTTAATCCCGCAAACGGAATATTATCCTATCACAAACCAACAATTTATTCAATTACTATGAACTACTCACCACCTACTACGTGAGGTGGGAGTATCTCCAAACCTCACGTAGAGATTGCGGGTCTTATTCCGCTTTCGAGTTTCCCGTTTCACAGGTCGATGCCTCCACTAAGCAAGTTTAGCCAAAAACTTGTCTAAATTGAACAACTATGGACAATTATAGATAAGTTTCTGGCTGCTTATAGAAGCTCAGACTGAGATCGATAGCAAATAGTTATTAAAAATATAGTCAAATGTTACACTACATTTTTAACTTTGCCAAGAGTTCCTCTGGCTGGACAAACTACCATAATGCCCTCTACCCCTCGCCTTACAGTTTCTGGGGATACTTTTCTAGCTGTTAAAATGAGAAACCTTTAATAATGGTTTGATTTGCTCGTCAATTTGATGTTTATTTGACCCCTGACTATCAGTAAAACTGTATAGCGCGGTTGTGTCAAGGACTTTCACCTTATCAAAATTAAGTCATCGCATCTAGTTTCATCATGAATTATCTTACCATATTTGACTACAAATAATCACAAATTCATTGAATGTTTATAATACCTGGCACACTTGTGAGAAACTATCTACCATTTATAGTCGAGGGAGACAGCAACAAGATAATTGTACAGCACCTGAAACCCTGGAGAGCATAAAAATTTTAGCTTTTTATTGTCAAGATTACCCGATAGCCCCACCTATCCCTATCCATTCACTACCTTGCTACACAAGGTGGGAGAATTACGCTCGATTTTGTTAAAAGTTGACATAACATTATATTAGCAGGTTAAATTTAATTACAATTTTGCCACAAAAATTAATATAATCAAGCTGTGCCACTGCTTCAGGAGTAATCAATGCTGCGACTTGAACATATCAGTAAAATATATCCCACAGGAGAAGTACTCAAAGATGTCACCTGGGAAGTAAAACCAGGAGAAAGAGTTGGTTTAGTAGGAGTTAATGGCGCAGGAAAATCAACTCAACTGAAAATTATTACAGGAGAAGTTGAGCCTACATCAGGAGAGGTAATTCGTCCTAGCAGCCTAAAAATAGCTTACCTCACTCAAGAATTTGAAGTAGAACCTACTCGCACTGTGAGAGAGGAGTTTTGGACAGTTTTTACTGAAGCTAACCAAGTACAGCAAAAATTGCTTCAAGTACAGCATGATATGGAAATTGCTGACCCTGAAACCCTAGATAAATTAATTCATAAACTAGATAAGCTACAGCGTAAATTTGAGGCTTTAGACGGATATAACTTAGAATCCCAAATTGAAAAGATATTACCAGAAGTAGGATTTGTTCCAGAAGATGGCGAGCGCCTGGTAAGCTCATTTAGTGGTGGTTGGCAAATGCGGATGAGTTTAGGGAAAATCTTGCTGCAAGAACCAGATATACTGCTGTTGGACGAGCCGACAAACCACTTAGATTTAGAAACTATTGAATGGCTAGAAAATTATCTTAAAGGGATTAATACCCCAATGGTAATTGTCTCTCACGACCGAGAATTTTTAGACCGTCTCTGCACCAAAACTGTAGAAACAGAAAGAGGTATTTCTACGACCTATCCTGGTAACTATTCCTACTATTTACAACAGAAAACAGAAGTTAAAGCAGCCCAGTCTGCTACCTACGAGCGTCAACAAAAAGAAATAGCCAAGCAACAAGAATTTATTGAGCGTTTCCGTGCTAGTGCTACTAGAAGTACCCAAGCTAAAAGTAGAGAAAAACAACTAGAAAAAGTTGATTTAGTAGAAGCGCCCATTTCTGATGTCAAAACTTTAAAATTTCAGTTTCCTCCTTCTCCCCGTAGTGGTAGAGAGGTAGTAATAATTGAAGACTTAACCCATACTTATAACGATAAAATTCTGTTTTTGGGAGCAGAATTAACCGTAGAAAGAGGCGATCGCATTGCTATTTTAGGAGCTAATGGGGCAGGAAAATCCACCCTACTTCGCATGATGATGGGGATGGAACAGCCAGAAGATGGCACAATTACTCTAGGTAAACATAATGTTATTCCTGGCTATTTTGAACAAAATCAAGCAGAAGCTTTAGACCTAGAAAAAACTGTCATGGAGACAGTTCATGATGAAGTTCCCACTTGGAAAAATGAAGAAGTCCGCACCCTTTTAGGTAGATTTTTATTTAGTGGTGAAACAGTATTTAAACAAGTAAAAGCTCTTAGTGGAGGAGAAAAAGCCCGATTAGCTTTAGCAAAAATGTTATTAACCCCTGCTAATTTCTTAATCTTAGATGAGCCAACAAACCACTTAGATATACCAGCCAAAGAAATGCTAGAAGATGCCCTAAAAAGCTATGAAGGCTCAGTAATTATTGTTTCTCACGACCGCTATTTTATTTCTCAGGTAGCTAATAAAATTGTGGAAATTAAAGAAGGAGAATTAGTAGTTTATCAAGGAGACTATCACTACTATTTAGAGAAAATTGAAGAAGCCAAACAAAAAGAAAAGCAACGTCTAGAAGCCGAGAAAAAAGCAGCCAAACAAGCTGCAAAAAAAGCTAAACAAGCGGAAAAGAAAAAGCAAAAGAAAGCTAAATCTAAAGCTACTGCTGGCTAAAAAAAAAGCAACAAGCAGAAAGGGGAAAGGGGAAAGGGAAAAGGGCTTGTCAGCTTATTAGGTAGAAATTAAAAGCTAACTCTTACCTATTACCTCAATCCTCATCCTTCATCCCTCATACCTCATCCCTCAATAGCTTCTTCCTTTAATCTATTTCCGCAGGAGCAAACTCATTAGTTGCTTCTAGATATTTCCAAGCAATTCCCTCTGGGTCTTTACTCTGACTCCACATAGCGAAATCAGATTCAGGCTTAATCTTATTTCTTCCTACAGTACTAGAATTAACATCAAGACGTTTTGCTAATTCTGCTTGGTTCATGTTTTTGATTTTAGTCTTTTGCGACTCCACAACAGATGAAGTAGCTTCTTGAGTCTGTTTTGCAAGTTGAGTAATTTCTTTAAAAGAAGGAGTACTAGAGTCTTTAGGAACAGATGCAGTAGTTGCTAATTCAGCAGTATTAGAAGCACTAGTGTCTTCTGTTTCCAAGTCTCCCAAAGGTTCACTATCATCAAAAATGCGACCTAAAGCACTAGCTGTAGGAAAATAATAGACCACACCTTTATCTGGAATTTCCTGGGGTTTTACTCCATATTCTTCAGATTTCCGTTCTAAAAAAGCTTTTGCTGCTTGAGGACTAAGATTAGCCTTCAATGACAAATCTAATGGAGTCAAATAGCCTCTATTTTCTGTAACTAAGTTATTGAAATAAGGATTAACTTGCTGACACCATTTTTGCCACTGATAATTTTGCCAGGTTTTCCAGCTAATAATTAGTACAGTTAAACCTAACAATGCGGGCCAAAGCTTATACAAAATAACGATTCCAAAAGCAATGGGAATGATTAGAACCATAATCCCGGCAGAACTACGATTTAAGGTTTGTCCAGTCATGGTTGCAATTTTTAGTTAACAACTATTGTTGCAAGTTAAACTTGCATTATTTAATTGCCAATCTTAATGCAAATTGTGTTGCAAGGCACGCAAATTGATGAAAGATTTACATCAAAATTTCCAAACTGTGGTGATTGGGATTCGCCCTTAAGCTATGAAGGATAAGGTTTTCAGGATAAGTAAATGATTTACTTTTTTGTGAGCCAAAGTGTTGCAAGGGTCGTCTTTGATGCAAGGGAATTCAACAAGTCGATTGTCTATGCTTAGGAAACCTGGACATCTCTAGACTTTAAAACCATACCTCATTGCTCATCCCGCGTGGTTACTAAGTTGCGTAAGCCTAAATTTTGCAACATCGCCTTGCGTGCTGCATAAGCCAAGGAGTTTTCTAATTTACTCAATTGAATGGAAGTTTGATATTTGTTTTGCAATGCAGTTTTAATCAACCAATCTGCAATAAAAGGATTTTTGGGTAATAAAGGGCCATGAGAATAAGTTGCGATCGCATTATGAAAAAAAGCTCCTTCTGTCCCATCTTCTCCGTTGTTACCATAACCCTGAATGACTTTTCCTAGAGGTTGAACTGTATCTAAATAGGTTCTTCCCCCATGATTTTCAAAGCCAATAGCGATAGGTGTGTCTCCCCAAAGTGCTTTTAATTCAGTAGCTAGGGGTTCAGCCGTAATTTCAAAAACTAAATTACCAATACATCTGGCTGCATTGATTCCTGGGTGTTTGCTTACCAAATCTAATAAACCCAAGCCTTCAATACGTTGTCCTAAAGCTGGTTCGTAGTAATGTCCTAGTAGCTGCGGTGAACCACAGGTAAAAACCCCTGGTGTTCCTTGTTGGAGTTTTTCTCTCAAAGTTTCCGCTTTAGCACCTTGAAGATCCCGCATGACAATTTCTTGTTGACGGTCTTGCGCCCCTCCTCCCACAATAAGATCGACTAGGGCAATTTTTTCCGCTTCTGTGGTGCGGTCTAAAGGGATAACTACTACTGGGATATCTCTCCACTCACAGCGTCTTTGAAGACAAATTACATTACCGCGATCGCCATAAGTACTCATAAGATTAGGATACAACCAACCTATTGATAATTCCATATTTCGCTTTGTAGATGAATCTAAAAATATAATAATATTAGTCTTTATTATTACCTTCGGAATCCTGCTTTTATTGGTTTTAAACTTAATACTTAGTTCTGGTTTTTTGAAGAAATAAAAAAAAATAGTTAAACTGTTGAGTGAATAAAGATTAGACCTCTGGTAAAAATAAATTTACAATTAACTTATTATTGGTTTTGACCAATAGACAAGTTAGAACTTATAGCAATAGTCTCTTGACGTAGTCGTCTGCAAGTCCTGCTTGTTTAATTGCTGAAAACAAATGATCTTCTCAACTATTCTTTCTCTTGGAGTTTCCAACATGAGTACAACACCAATAGTAACTAAAGAAAAAGCCAATAAAACTGTTAAGAAACCTTATCCAAATTTTAAGATTATTGTTCTCAATGATGACTTTAATACTTTTCAGCACGTGGCAAAATCTTTAATGACTTATATTCCTGGGATGACAAGCGATCGCGCTTGGGAACTAACTAACCAAGTACATTTTGAAGGACAAGCGGTAGTTTGGGTAGGTCCTCAAGAACAGGCGGAACTATATCATCAACAATTAAAGAGAGCCGGTTTAACTATGGCTCCCTTGGAACAAGCATAAATTGGGGATTTTTTAAAAGAGAAAATAAATTAAAATATAAACTTAAAGTTTTGTAAAATTAAATAGAGCAACACCAGATTATATTAGACATGGATAAAACCCAACCTACTACAACCCCCAACATGGAAGAACCCAAATTTGGTTTTAACAAATATGCAGAAAGATTGAATGGTCGTGCAGCAATGATTGGATTTGTTTTAGCTGTGGCGATCGAATATTTAACAGGACAAGGTCTTTTATCTTGGTTAGGTCTGCAATAATTCCTCATTCAGACTCAGATTAAGCTCTCGTATCAATATAATTTACGAGAGTATTTTTTTCCAGCCTTATCTCATACCAACTTGTTTCTATATTGCTAAAATCAAGCTAAATTGTTATGTTTAGATTTTGGAACACAAAAGCGATGACCCCTTTGTTAGCAAGATTATCTAGAGCAATCTATCGAAAAGAACCAATATCTGGGTTCATACTATTATTCGGTCTTACTAATGGCTTGCTAGGTGGTTTTGAAGGACGTTGGAGTTTATTTTCCATAGGACTAATTATCACCGTAACAGGAATCTTAATGCGGTGGTTGCAAGCTCAAAAAGTACCCACTACTATCCCTGCTAAACCTTCTCGATATCGCCTACCTCCAAGTACATCAGCTATACCTTTGCCTACTTTAACTAGCAGCAAAAAGCCTCATAGATAGAGACACAATAGCCAAATATATGGCTTAGACTACCAGAAACCTCTTCTTCCACTAGGCAAAACTGTTGTCCAGTTTGTTTTTGCTTCTTCTAATTGTTGTTGTGTAATAGTAGAATTAGTCAAATTCGCACCACAGAGATTTGCACCTCTTAATTTAGTACCTTTAAAGTTCGCATAAGTAAGATTTGCACCTCTTAAATCTGCTCCTTCTAAATTGGCTCCATTCAGATAAGCCCTGCCCAAATTAGCATTTCTCAGGGTAGCTTGTCGCAAATCACAGCTTGTGAAATCAGTGGAAGTTAAATCCGCACTCTGTAAATTTACTTTAATCATTTTTGAGTGATTAAATTTAGTTTCTGATAAATTGACTTTATCAAGATTTTGAAGACTAATATCTTTACCAGAAAAATCTCTTCTACCGTTATAGTAAGAATTTAATAGTGTTTCTTTGTCTACTTTAATTGGCTTAGAAACTCCTCTAGAAATTTCCCTATTGTTGGGATTGGTGGGTGAGCTTGCTCTGGTATTACTGCGAGAACTACGACTAGAATAAGGATTATTGCTTCTAGTTCTACCACTACTTTTTCCTACTTGAGTCTCTCGATAGCTTCTCGATGCAGACGAACTTCTGCTAGCTCTAGTGTGACTTCCCATTCTACCCATACTGGTTCTAGAACGAGAATCAGGAACAGCAGTTGTTCTACCTAAAGAATGACGAGTTTGCCGAGAAATAGTAGAATTATGACTTGTTTCCTTAATAATCCCAGAAACCATATTACTTGCTAAATCCTCGATATGGTTAGCTATATCTAGCGCAGATAAGACTTCCTCAGCAGTTTTATAGCGGTTTTGAACGGAAACTTCCAACATAGTCAGCAAAATATCTGCAAACTTATCACTAAGATTTGCATATTTCAACCAGTCTATCTCTCCAGTTATGGGGTCAGAATCCATATTTTTAGGAGCTTTCCCTGATATGAGATACATACAGGTTACTCCCAAGGCATACACATCACTAGCATAGACTGGACGCATTGCTAGTTGTTCTGGAGGTGCAAAACCAGGAGTACCCACAGCAAAAGCCGTTAAAGCATCCTGATCTCCGTTTCTAGCAGCAATAGTGTTGACTTGATTTTTAACAACTCCAAAGTCAATCAAAACTAACTTACCGTCAATTTCGCGACGAATGATATTAGCAGGTTTAATATCGCGGTGAATTACTTTCTGCTTGTGAATATCTTTGAGAATCACTAAAATCTCTTTGAGAACTTGCTTTACTTGTTCTTCGTCCAAGACTCCATTTTTTCTGATTTCTTGTTGAAGATTATTTCCTTTAACAAATTCTTGTACTAGATAAAATTGCTGACGGTCTTCAAAATAGTCTAGTAATCGAGGAATTTGGGGATGGTTGCCAATTTTTCCTAAAGTACGAGCTTCTCTTTCAAAGAGTTCTCTTGCCATAGACAGAAAGTTAGGATTATCTGTATTAGGACGTAATTGCTTAATTACACACAAGGGATTCCCAGGAAGAGAAATATCCGCAGCTAAAAAAGTTGCACCAAAACCACCTTTTCCCAGACCTTTGACTAAGTGATAGCGATCTCGCAATAGCAGTTTTGATCCACAAGCTTTACATTTTCTGGCTTTTGGATGATTTATGGGTTTGGGACAGGATGGGTTTAGGCAGTAGCTCATTCAAAATACCTATTATCGCTCTGTCAATAAGTACAGTATGTTGTTATTTAAGTAAGTTCAAGTTAGTAAACTTTAGAGTTAAATAATGATGTTTCTAATTTAAACTCTGAAAATTTAGCTATCTAAAAACAGCATATCCTATATTTTTTTAATCGTGTATTTTTACAAGTTGTTTGTCATTACCATAATTGGGGTACTTGTTAACTATCTTCTACAAATAATGAGGGTATATTAGTTAAATTCTCAGTAAAAACAATTACGTGAAGCAGACTAATTATGGTATTTTTGTGAGTAATTAATCAGTATATTTCAGGATTTATAATGAATAAATTTAGGGATAAAGGATGAGGGATAAAGGATGAAGGATGAGGATTCAAAAGTAATCAGTAATCAGTTATCAGTAATCAGTTATCAGTAATCAGTGAACAGTGAGCAGTGAGCAGTGAGGGATGAAAGATTCGCGGATGAATAAGTAATCAGCCTTATTTCCCCCCGGGAGGAGACTTAATAGATCTAGGTATTGAAGCCAAAGCAGATCGACTTTGTAATGAAGTCTCCTTCCCGCCCCAATTCCTTAATTCCCCAATTCCCTAATTCCCCATTCCCCAATCACCACACCCCCCTAACTACTTACAAGAGGAGTGACTGAGTTACAATATTTTGGCTGCAACTAGATAAAAGATCTGATATAAAAATGCGTGTCTCTCTTAACTGGTTAAAGGAATTAATAGATATCAAACTGACTCCAGAAGAGTTGGGTAAAATTTTAACGATCGCTGGCTTTGAAGTGGAAGCTATTGAGGATTTACGTAAATTTGCTGATGGTGTGGTGGTGGGAAAAGTAGTTACTCGCGATCGCCATCCCAATGCGGATAAATTAAGTGTATGTCAGGTGGATATCGGAGGAGATAGCCCATTAAATATTGTTTGTGGTGCTTCTAATGTTAAGGCGGATATTTATGTTCCTGTTGCTACGGTGGGGACTTATCTCCCTGCGGTGGACTTAAAATTAAAACCTAATAAGATACGGGGTGTCCCTTCGGAAGGAATGATTTGTTCTCTAGCTGAGTTGGGCATAACTAAGGAATCGGAAGGAATACATATTTTTTCTGGGGAAATGCAACCAGGAGACGATGTTAGACCTTTTCTGGGACTAGATGACGTAATCTTAGATTTGGCTACTACTGCTAACCGTGCGGATGCTTTGAGTATGGTGGGAATAGCAAGGGAAGTTGCTGCATTAACAGGAGAGACTGTTAGATTACCAGAAGCGGAAGAAGTTGTGATCAAGCGCAATAATTTACTGGGTGTAGAAGTAGAAGATACTCAAGCTTGTCCTGCTTACTTTGGTACTGTAATTACAGGAGTTAAGATTGCTCCTTCTCCTGACTGGATACAATGGCGTTTACAAGCTGCTGGAGTCCGTCCCATTAACAATGTAGTAGATATCACTAATTATATTTTGTTGGAATGGGGTCAACCCCTCCATGCTTTTGACAGAGAAAGACTGGAGGAGGTAGCAGGTAGTAAAGATTTAACTCTAGGAGTCAGATTTGCTAAAGCAGAAGAAACTCTGAAGACTCTAGATGGCAAAGAGCGATCGCTCTTTGCTGAAAATCTCTTAATTACTGTTAATGATAAACCTGTAGCTTTAGCAGGAGTCATGGGGGGAGAAACCACAGAAGTTTATGAAGGGACAGAAAACATTGTTTTAGAATCTGCTTTGTTTGACCCTGTGACAGTGCGTCGCTCCTCCCGTGTTCAAGGTTTGCGGAGTGAAGCTTCTACCAGATATGAACGGGGAGTGAATCAAGTAGAATTAGACCATGCTTGTAATAGAGCGATCGCATTATTAACAGAGTTAGCAGGGGGTAAACTCACCAGTCAAACCATATCTGATAATCGTCCTGATGTTGCTAGTCGCACCGCTATAGAATTACGTCTTAACCGACTAAATCAAATTTTAGGAGAAGTGGAAAAAGATGGCACAACAGGTTACATTACAGCAGCAGAAGTAGAAACCATCTTAACTGCTTTGGGTTGTACTTTAGAATCCAGTACAGAACAAGCTGATACTTGGAAAGTTACTGTTCCCTCCTATCGCTATCGAGATTTAGAAAGAGAAATCGATCTAATTGAAGAAGTAGCACGTCTCTATGGTTTAGACCGCTTCTGTGATACTTTACCAGACAAAACTGAACCAGGTTATTTATCAGTAGAATATCAAGTCCGCAATAAACTCCGCACTGCTTTTAGAGGAGTGGGACTTACAGAAGTTGTCCACTATTCTTTAGTTAAACCCACAACAGAAGAAGTTAGCCTCGCTAATCCTTTATTCGCAGAATATTCTGCTTTACGCACTGATTTAATATCAGCTTTGATTGAAGCTTTTGCTTACAACCAGTCCCAAGGAAATGGGGGACTCAATGCTTTTGAAATTGGGCGAGTTTTTGCTAATACAGAACAGGGTTTACAAGAAGCAGATCAAGTAGCTGGAATTATGGGGGGAGACTTTTACCCTGATGGTAATTGGGTTAGAGGTGGAAAACCTAATCCTATGAGTTGGTATGAAGCTAAAGGTATTCTAGACAGTGTGTTTTCTCTGTTGGGTTTAGGGGTGACATATCGTCCTACTCAAGAAGATACCAGACTTCATCCTGGGCGTACTGCTTCTTTATGGTTAGAAGGAAAGCAAGTAGGAATTTTTGGACAACTTCACCCCGAATTCAGACAAAATCTGGATTTGATCGACGAAGTTTATGTGTTTCAACTGGCTTTCGACAATTTATTAACCGCCTTAAATCGCGATAAAGTTACTACTCCCAAATTCCAAAACTACTCTACTTATCCACCTAGTCAAAGAGATATAGCCTTCTTTGCTCCTATTAGTATTGCGGTTTCTGAACTCGAAAAAGTGATGCTTAAAGCTGGAGGTAAGCTCTTAGAGAAGGTAGAACTATTTGACGAATACAAAGGGGAAAATGTCCCAGAAGGACAACGCAGTTTAGCTTTTAATCTAGTTTATCGTTCAGGCGATCGCACTTTAACTGACAAAGATGTCGATCCTGTACATCAAAAAGTTCGAGATACTCTAGTGAAAAAGTTTGAAGTAACTCTCAGAAGTTAAAAAGTAGGGTGGGCAATGCCCACCTTAATTTAACTTTCTTCCGTAAGAAGTCCCTCAGTTTACGCTCTGGGATGAATTACGGGCAGGGTTTACTGGTTCACACAATTTACCCAGAACACGAAGCTGGGCAAGCAGTTTTGACACACAATCTTTATATAACAATGGGTTCAGGGGTTGTAAAATAGTGCTTAAGATAGAGCGAGAAATGAAGAGATGTAGCCGTGATCAGCGAACTCTCCGCCGTATAAATTCTAGAGATCACTATCCTAGTAAATAGGATAATCAAGACTCGCGAGGCGAATACCGTAACCTTGCATTGACAAAAAAAGAGTCTTGTAACTAAAAAGATATACTCCTTGGGAAGCAGGGAGTCTGCCTGGGTAGCAACTAGATTGCTACGAGTGTCAGTGCCATCTTCGGATGAAGCAAAACCACTGGATGCGGAGCGCGAAGGGGCGACACACCCGTAAATTTAACTGTTGTGTTACAATCATTAACTTGAAATCGCCCCTTCCGCGACCAAAACTAATCTTGTATTGGTAGAGGCATCGGCAGGAAACAGGAAGCCCGCGATTTATCGCTGGGTACTTCACGTACTACTTATTATTGAACATAATGTTGTAATAATTTAATTGGATCGACTAACGCCAAATCTAGATAACCATCAAGATATTTATCCCCAGAAACTAATACATTTTCCCCTGAGTTATATGCAGGTATCCAAAAACAACTGGATATTTTTGGTTCTTTTATTTGCTCTTGCTTTACTAAATACTCATTAAGCAGATATTCATACACAAATTGTTTTCTGATACTCCTTGATTTGAACTCCTCAATATTTTCTTGATTTCTGATTTCCTCTTCTGATATATATTTAAAATCAACAATTTCAAGAGAAAATAATTTATAAAGAGAGACTAGGAAATTATCATATTTATCCTTGTCAAATCCAAAATAGCTACTTCCTATTGATTGTATGATGCTCTCTTCCTTAAGACTAAAATTATCAATAAAATCCTCTGAAGTTTTTAATCCTTCCTCAAAGAAGGCTTGATAAAAGACATGATTAAAATGTCGCATCATTCTAAGGTCATTCTTGGTCAATTCTCTAGGAATATTCCAATAAGAAAAAAAATTATCTGGGAGCTTCTTATCTATCAATATTGATTTATAAATGTGTTTATTAATGGATTTGATGTAATTTGGTATATTTTTTGAAGAAGAAAAATGCTTTTCTAAGAAGTCTATTGTTTCTTGATTTCTCTGTTGACCCTTAAATCCAATGTCTAAATATCTTTTAGTACTGTGAATTATATATTCAAATTGAGTGTACCAAGTATAATCATGATTCCATTTATCTCTATATAATTTATAGTTATAGTTTTTTCTGTCTGATGATTGTTCTTCTTTTATTAAAATGGCATCAGGTCTAAGGCTTTTTTGACTATTTTCAATTTGAATTTTAAATACTTTACTATTGATGTTTAATATTTGGTTTGCTAATTGATATTCATAGATTGTATTTTGAGGCAAATATTTAGTATCAAGAAATAATAGATTCTCTGGTGAATTGATTTTTAGTAAATAAAATAAACAAGCAGACTCCCAAACATTATGGAAATTATTAATACCCCAAATTTTACCTTCTCCCTGTCCATCAAAGTCAGTATATAAGAATTTTTCTATAGCTTCATAAAAATCCCAATAATCACTATCTTTATATACAGTTTGACGAGCTATATCTTCTAAAGACTCAATTATTAAATCTAAAGTTTGTTGATAAGAGTTCTGATTAAATAGGCTACTATCACTATGTAAATATTTTTCTTTATATCTTTCTGCTAAACTCTTGATTTTACTACTGACTTCTTCTTCAAGTTGATATTTAACTTCTGTTAATAGATAACAATAAAGATCTATAATATCTGTCTGTTCAAAATGTATTACGGGTCGAGAATAATTCATAGTATCTACATAAATAGCACCATTATCTAGAAAATTAGCTCGATGTAGATTAGAATATATGCGATCGTATTCAATCCGTTCAGTTGACCCTAAACGATAAACAAGAGATATTATTTTAAGCTCATCATATTGTTCTAACAAACTATCTAAAAAATTTAGCTTATTGTATAAGGTAATAGGTTCATCACTATCTAAACTTTCTCCACTACCAAATTCGAGATTAATTACTCCGTCACGATTATTAATCTTGTTTTTATCAATATATCCTCTGTCTTCGCAAATAGAAATAAATTTTTTAAAGGTCTTATATAGTAGAAAAAAAAGATTTTTTTTAGACTCATAACAATCATTTAATTCAAAATATTTTTTAATTCCTTTGGGTACATAAAACCAAACTTTTCCATCAGATTTTTCTATTCCAACAAAAGAATATGATTGGTTCTCTAAGGATTTAATTTTAATTTTAAGCAAATCAATCATTATATCAATAATTTATTAAAACTAGAAATTAATTTCATATTGATTCAATGTTATAGAATTCCACGTATTAATACCATAGTTAATTATTTCCGTCTCTTTTTTTTCTCCTCCAAAATCTCTATAGATCTTGAAAATAAATTTTTCAGTACAATCTACAAAATCACCATAAGTAATCAAAGAACTTACTTCATCTTTTAAAAAATCTTGTAAAGGACGTTTATCCCTTGAAAATACGCTATCCCATAAATAAAACATCAGTTTATTTTTCAGTGTTTCTATTTTAATCCTACCTTCACTATCAGGAGAAATAAACCACCATCCAATTTGTTTATCATCAATTCTTTTAATAAATTGGGAATTGGATTTAATAAATTCATTTAGACATATAACAAAAGCTCCCCAGTTAAACTTTTCACGATCATTTTCAACTCGATCGCTGTATTTTAAATATAAATAAGATTTTCTAATTGATTCAGGTATATTCTCAACTAGTGTGTTGCTATGAGGGGCTTCAATATATTCCCAATCCCATCTTCTTTTGAAAGCACTATCTAAATAATAGATAGATTCGTTGGATATATTAATAGTTGCAACTATCGAAAGATTAAATGGTATTGAGATAGAACTTTTCCCAAGAATATTTAGGATTTTTTCTCCAAGGTAATTCCCTAAACCTCTTAATGATTGTTTAGTTTGATTTAAAAATATATCATATCTATCACCATTAACTTGTAATCCTTTATTAGTAATATCGGTAGAATAGCCCATAGAATTTAGTAACCCTATTTTCTCTAATTCAGAAATATTTACTTCATATTCAGACCAACCATAAGTATTTCTATCTAATAATTGAAATATAGTTCCAAAAATTGCAGGAGCGTTACCTCTATTAAGTTCATCAATGACCAACAAAACATTATTATTATTTTTATCAATAATATTTCTATAGGCTCTTCCTAAAGCTTTAAAAAAATAGCCTGAATAATATTTATAAATTACAGAATTATCACCTGTAGTTTGTGGTAATAACTTACCGATGAAATCTCCATAAGTATATTCTGGATGAAATACAGTTTTTATAATATTTCTGTTATCAGTTATCCCAAGTTGGTCTTTAATACTTTGATTATCTTCCGTACTTTTACCAGTAACTTTATAGCTTTTACCTGTACCTGGACTACCAAATAAAATCTTCTGAATAGGAGAATTGGACATTGAAAGAATTGATAATATAAAACGAGATAATTGCTTGCTAGTGCAGCTATAAATACTATAATTCCATAAATTGGTCTTGTGATAACACAATTTTTTAAATTTGTCTATAAAAAGCTTGTTAAACTAAAAGATGATTCGTAGATTGGGCATTGCCCATCCTACAGTTTTATTATTCGTCACTGATTAATTCGTCGGTTATTTTTACTTAAAAATATTCAATTTATCAAAATAAGTCATTGGGCGAAATAGTATGACCATCTTGGTTCGAGCCATACAGTCAGATGAATTAGCTTGGGTCGATGAGCAATATCAATCTATTGGGTTTGTTCCTACCAATTCAGGCGATCGCCAATTTGTGGCGGAAATTGCTCATCAAAGGGTAGGCTTAGGGCGTTTAGCTTGTCGGCGGGAAGCCCAGCATTCTGTGCGATAGCACGAATGTCTGGGTCGCTCCGCGCACCTTCGGTGAGAAAGCCGACGCAGGATTTATCGGTCACCGCTATACAATTTTGCAACAGAATCTTCATATAATACTAAATCCGATTTAGAAAAAATACTTATAATAAGATAAGAGAAGAGAATAATGATCAATGCCCAAAAAAGCCTATCTAGCCAAACACTTTAGTTCTTCTGAACTGAAAGAAAAGTATCTCAAAAGCACAGATCC
>JASJCP010000128.1 GCA_030065935.1 Xenococcaceae cyanobacterium MO_167.B27 | reverse complement strand
TTAGACTTAGCAGCAGGAGAGCAAGCTCCCGTAGCAATCACTGCTCCAGCGATCAACGCTTAAGAGTTAGTTGAGTTTAAATAAAATTCTGACTGAAGCGTCTCCTTCTATGGGGGACGCTTTTTGCTTGGGCAATTCTGCACAGTGTTCTCTAATACCAATTCTATTTAGGATTGCTACACTTCGGTTGTGAAAGGCAAGAGCCATTCTTGCAATAGGGAACAGGCATTCGTATTCAGAGAATTGATGTATAGCAGTATTTTGGGAAATTAGTATTACTAGAAGCCCCAAGTGTAATTTTATGTTTCAGAATTGGTATAACTTATGGCGATCGCTGATATTCTAGATAAAAGGAAGAAGGAATAGGCAATACCTGTTATATTTAGGACATTGTTAAAATTGCCATCTGCTACTTACTACTTGCTAAAAAGCTACTCGCTACTCGCTACTTCCGAACCCATAGTTTTCTTGTCCTAACCAATTAAGGGACTGCGATACGCGATCGCATTGAGATATAATTACAAAAACTAGATATGTAGGTAGGCAAAATTATTTGTATATTGACGAAGTCGAAGGGGGCTTCCGCCTATCATTTGCAAAGTACCTTCGACTACTCAGTCATATTTACCCATTGCAAGAAAAGCAAGAGTTCCTCTTGCCTACCTATAACAAATGTTAAATTAACCGATGCACTGGGTACTTATATAGAAAAGTTACAAACATAGAAGCTGCATACCCAAATTGATAAACAGCTAAAAAATATGGTGTAAGTTTTGTTGCATAACAATTCTTACACCATGTTGGAGTTATTAATTAAGAATTAGAGATTGTCAAGAATTTTTTGAACAATTTGCATTCCACTAACTGCTTGCCAACCAAACAAACCTAATAAAATTATATTGAGACTAATATGAGTATAACGAGCAGCCTCATTTCCTTTTTGCATATAGGGGACTAAAGCAGCAGAAGTAGCAATCATACCAGTCATTCCTAAACCTGCTAATAAATGAGAACCCACAAACAATTTCCCGTTATTAATGTAGGTAACAGCCATTCCACCAATAGTTCCCAAAACCATCAGAGATAGCAAAATAGAACCCATCTTATGATGTCTAATACTAAAATTTTGCTTGACTAGTTCTTTTCTAGTGTCTTTGTCTGCGGTACGAGTACGACGACTTTGGATACCAAGGTAGAGAGCATAAACAGTTAAACCCAGTAATACCCACATCAGTACTGGATGACCAAACTGTGACCAAGTTTTTACTGCATCAGGGATTTCAAATGCCATAATAGTGTGCTTCCTCAAATTACTTAAAAATCTTTATAAAACTTAACTTAACATAAACAAGTACTAGTAAACTTACCTTTCATAGAGTGTCAAAATTAGTAAACTACCGATCACTAACTACTATTAACTTGTCTTACTGTGAAATATGTAGGGAATATGATTGATTAAAAAAAACGATGTACCACCAAGGGAAACAGTTACTAGAAATAGTAAAGCAAACGCGTCACAATGTTAAGGCTCAAAAACTGAAGTTGATTGGGGATTTGTTAAATCAAGGAGTCGATCCTAATACTAAAGATGAAACTTCTGCAACTCCCTTACTTTATGCTGCTCAAAATGGCGAGCGCGAAATTGTGGAGTTATTGATTAAATCTGGTGCAGATATTAATTGTCCCAATAAGCCTCATGGTATCACTCCTTTGATGGTAGCAGCAGCACAAAATCAGATTGAAGTAGTGAAAATTCTCATCGCAGCAGGAGCAGATGTTAATGCTGTTAATGATGATGGGACTCCCGCTTTAGCGATCGCAGTATATCGAGGCTATTTACAAATTGTCAAGTTATTATTAGCAGCAGGTGCAAGAGTCGATCTCGAAGATAAAGATGGAGATAGTCCCCTGACTCTTGCTATACAAGGTAATCAAGTTCAGATTTTAACAGAATTACTCCGCAATGGCGCAGCAATAAATTATCGAGATTCTCAAGGAGAAACCCCTTTAACTATCGCTATAGAGCAGGGTAATTTAGCTATAGTTAAAACTTTAATTGCCCATCAAGCAGCTCCCAATCTCCCTACAGTAGAAGGGGAAACACCTTTAGAAATCGCAGCTCTTAATGGCGATCGCAATTTAGTAGATTATTTAATTAATGCAGGAGCAGAGGTAAATACCCAGGATCGAAATGGAGATACACCCCTACATCTAGCGACTTTAGAAAACTACCAAGATATTGTTAAACTTTTACTTGAACATGGTGCAAAAGCCGATATCAGCAACAATTTAGGAGATACCCCTTTAATTTTAGCTTCTCTTTACGGCTATTTTGCGATCGCTAAACTTCTACTACAATTCGGTGCTAATCCTAATCTGGACAATAATGGAGAAACACCTTTAACTCTAGCTTTTGCTCGTCAAGATACTAATCTCGTAGAAATTTTCTTAAACACTGGGGCTAACCCTAATATTAAAGTTCAGAAGGGAAAAAGCCTGTTAATGGCTGCTAGCGACCAAGGAAACTTAAAAATGGTGCAACTAATCCTTAAAGCTGGCGCAGATGTTAATTTACAAGATAATGCAGGTGCTACCGCTTTAATGTGGGCGAGTCATCGTGGTTATATAGATGCAGTGAAATTATTATTAGATACTAATCAAGTGGATCTCAATATCCGTAACAAGGGGGGTTATACAGCCCTGATGTTAGCTAAATTTAATAACTATCCCCAAGTTGCAAAACTACTTATAGAAAAGGGTGCGACAAATTAACTACTAGCAAGTAATAACTCATAGAGTGGGCAAATTCCAGAAATAACACTTCAAATAGACTATTTTGCCCACCTGACTATTAAAATTTCAAAGTTTTTTTACTTAATTTTTTCTTTAGTAAAGAGGGGTTGACGAGAGGCGATAGCCGTGGTATGGTAAGTTTAATGTTTCATAATGGGAGTGGTGACTGGTATAGATAAACGCAACTATTACCATTATGAAATAATAATAACACAAGTAAAATTAAATTCCAAATAATCCCTATTTCAAAAATTTTTGCCGTTAATAAACATTTAAAAAAGTAGGTTGGTGCGATGCCCCAACCCAAGATAAATGATTGTGAAATATTGTTTAGACTAAACTACAAGAGTTGCGGTAAAACTTGCTGAGTAAAATGCTAGCGGTTGCTATTTTAATTATTTCTAATGCCCAATAAGCAACGTGCATCATACCCATAGAGTTAGCAGTAGTATTTAGATTACTGAAGTTATCAAGAGTTAAGCCCAAAGCACTCATTTGGGGAGTGAGAAAATAGGTATAAATTAATGCGATCGCCACCAAAGAAATAGCAGCAAAAACATATTTGTTGAAGTTAGGGAAAGTAGCTTTTCTTTGATAAGTTAATACTAAGCAACCACTTAATACTAAAGCAGAACAGAGTAACTCAACATGATTAAAAGTACCAAAAATCAAATATCCAGCACTAGCGAATCCTTCTTGATTCATCATGCCACTAGTTAGTAAACCAGGAATAACTAGACAGTCTAATAAAAGACTACCACTAAGCCAAAAACCCAAAGAAAAGAGAACGATTGTTGACCAATTAATATGGCTCAAACGTCTGAAATGGATGCTATTCATATAATTTATAATCTATATCATGACACTTATAGCTTAACTGATTGCCTGAACCGAAAGTGTCACAAACAATGAACTTAGTTTAAGTTGTGTATTGTTGCAATTGTGTGATGTCAAAAATGGCTTGAAACTTTAACCCTTGAGCTTGATAGAGTTCTGTAGCCCCTTGTTTTCTATCCACCAAGGCAATAATTTCTGTTACTTGATAACCAGCAGCTTGTAATCTTTCTACTGCTAAGAGAGCGGAATTTCCAGTTGTCACCACATCTTCTAAGACCACTACTGTAGCAGAGGGATTTAAGCTAGGACCTTCAATATAGGCTTTTGTCCCATGTCCTTTCGGCTCTTTGCGAATAATGAGAGCAGGAATTGGTTGATTTTCTAGGGCTGAAACGATGCTAACTGCGGAGACAATAGGGTCTGCACCCAAAGTCAAACCTGCTACTGCTGAGGTATTTTCTGGTAACATTTGCCAAATCAAACGACCAATTACTAAAGCTCCTTCTGCTCTTAGGGTTACTTGTTTTCCGTTGATATAGTAATTACTACGCGCACCTGATGAGAGAACAAAATCACCTTCTTTATAAGCATATTTCACTAACAAGTCTAATAAGATGGAGCGCAAATCATCGTAGCTAGCAGTCTGTAAAGAAGATGTTTGAATACTGTTATTACTCATAAGTAATTGAAGTTAGGAAAAAATGAGGAATATACTGTCGGTTCACTAAATCTTAAGTTAGGATTGAGCAGAAGTTTTCAAAATCGGGCAATGTCTATCAAGTTTACTCAATTAGGTTCAATCTTGTTAATAACTGCTATTACTAGTTTATTTACTGTACAAGCTAGAGCAGAAATGGAATCACAAGAAAAAGAGAATATGGAACCTTTAAGTACTGCTGAGGTTTTTGAAAAAGCTTTTTTCGATCATACAGGTAATGCTTTTCAGAATGATAGTATTGTTGGTCAGTTAAATCATATTTTTGGGTTTAATCTGTTTCCAGAAAAGCAAATTGCTTTAGACGGTAAGTTAGTTGATATACTTTATCGCGATGTAATGAAAACTCAAGCAGAGGCTGTTACTCCTATGAAAACTCGGGATCTGAGTAATCCTTATAGTACGTCTTTGCAAGAGAATCCTGATTATATTGGTTATTAGTTAGTTGTTAGTTGTTAGTAGGGGCGTAAGGCTTGCGCCTTGTTAGTTGTATTTTATTAACTATTAACTATTAACCACTCTTCCACTAACTATTAACAATGATACGTTTAATATAATCTTGTAATAGTTCTAAAGCGGGTGGCTGTATTTCGTGTGCCATATCAAAGTCTTGATACTCTACATTAACACCGATCGCAGTCAATTTTTCTTTAGCTTGTTGAGCGGATGCTAGGGGAACAACTGGGTCTTGTCTGCCGTGTATGATTAGTACTGGTGGAGTTGTTTCTAGGGGTTGAGGTTCGTAATGTAGATAGCCACTGAGACTACATAAACCAGCTAGGGGTAATCCCAATCCTACATCTAGAGTCATTGCTCCTCCTTGGGAAAATCCTGCCATAATAGTACGCTCTAGAGGGACTCCTGTTTGAGAAGGAAGAGAAGTTAGCCAGTTTAATAGTAATTCTTGACTTTGGGATAATAGCTGAGAGTTAGGGAAATTTTCTAAATCATACCAAGCCTTTCCTCCTGGTACTTGATAGTGGTCAAAAGGCGCATTGGGAAATAGATAACCAAACCCAGGTAAGTTTAACATCTGGGCTAGAGGTGCTAAATCTTGGTAGTTAGCTCCCCAACCATGAAGCATTAGTAGTAAGTATTCACATGGTTCTCCTTTTTGGGGCATTAAGGAGATAGCAGCGAGAGTTTTGTTAGAAGTCATAATATTAGTTAACACTTTATAACAATAGCACTATAAATCTATTTAGCGATCGCCATATGTCGTTTCATCTTTCTGCTTGGTCTATTAAAAATCCGATTCCTGTAATTGTTGTCTTTTTAGTTTTGGGTATTGTGGGATTAACTTCTTTCCTAGCATTGGGAATTGATGATACTCCTAATATTGATGTTCCAGTGGTCACAGTTAATGTTACTCAAAGAGGTGCCAGTCCGACAGAGTTAGAGACGGAAGTTACCAAAAAGGTAGAGGATGCAGTTGCCAGTTTAGATAACATTAAAGATATTAAATCCACTATCACTGAGGGGAGTTCTTCTACTGTAATTGATTTTGAGTTGGGTACAGATGTTGACCAAGCAACCAATGACGTTAATAATGCGATCGCACAAATTCGTCCTGATTTACCCCAAGATATCAATGAACCAGTAGTTAAGAGAGTAGCTTTTGCGGGGGGGACGGTAGTGACTTACGCAGTAGTTTCCCCTAAGCGCAATGTGGAACAATTAAGTAATATAGTCGATCGCACCATTATTCCCCAACTACTCAACACTGAAGGAGTAGGACAAATTGAGCGTTTAGGAGGTGTAGAGCGAGAAATCCGAGTGGATCTTGACTCACAAAGCTTATTAGCTTATGGGATTACAGCGAATGATGTCAATACACAGATCAGACAGTTTAACGTGAATCTGCCTGGAGGGCGATCGCAAATAGGGGGAAGCGAGCAGAATGTTAGGACTCTCGGAAGTGCAAAAACAGTACAAGATTTACAACGTTATCCTATAGAGCTAGATAATGGGGATACAGTATCTCTGAAGAATTTAGGAACTGTTAGTGATAGTTATGGGGAATTAAGACAGAGTGCTTATCTCAACGGAAAACCAGTAGTAGCTTTTGCTGTCAAACGCAGTACAGGAAGTACTGTGGTATCAGTAGAAGAAGCAGTAAAAAACAAAGTCAAGGAATTAGAAGCAAGTTTACCTGAAGATATTGACTTACCACTAATTTTGACTCGTGCTAATTCGATTCGTACTTCTTATAAAGGAACAATTAATGCTTTAGCTTGGGGTTGTCTCTTAACCATTGTGACAGTGGGTCTGTTTCTTCGCAATTGGCGAGTTACCCTCATCACAGCTACAGCTTTACCCCTATCTATTATTCCGACTTTTTGGGTAATGAAGTCTCTTAACTACACCCTAAATGGAATGACCTTGCTAGCTCTAGCTTTAGCTATTGGTAATCTGGTTGATGATGCTATTTGCATGATCGAAAATATTGACCGTCACTTACAGATGGGGAAAAAACCGTTTCAATCCGCATTAGATGGAGCAAAAGAAATCGGTTTAGCGGTTGTTGCGACCACTGCAACCATAGTAGCAGTATTTATTCCTGTGGCTTTTATGGGAGGTATTCCTGGGCAATTTTTCCAACCTTTTGGGGTAACAGTTTCAGTTTCTACCATGTTCTCCACTCTAGTAGCTTGTACTATCACCCCTATGTTGAGTGCTTATATCCTCAAGGGGAAATCTAAATCTTATTTTGCTACTGTTAATAACTTTTCCTATCCAGGTTTAGCTAATGGTAATCCAGAATTATTTTTACCCAATTCCCAACCATTATCTAGTGAACCTGCTCCCCAGAAGAAATCTCAATTTCAACCTTATCGCTTCCTACTCAATTGGTCTTTGAGACATCGTATCTTTACTTTAATCTTAGCTGTCGTCTTCTTTATCAGTAGCTTACAGCTTATTCCTTTTATTCCTAAAGGTTTGTTTAGTAATGGGGACACGGGATTAAGTACAGTGATGATCGACTTACCCCCTGGTTCTAAACTGCAAGATACTGAAGAGATAGTAGGCAAAATCACCGCAATTTTACAAAAAAATTCGGCTGTGAGTAGTCTCTTGAGTAATAGTGGTAGTGATGGTCAAGTAAACTCCGCTCGCATTTACATTAATTTAGTACCCAAAGAGCAACGAGACATCAGTCAACGGGAATTTCAGCAACAGATGAGTCAAGCTTTTGATAAGATACCAGGAGCGAGAATTAGTTTCCGTAGTCAAGGTGCTGGTGGTGGTTCTAAAGATGTCTCTCTAATTCTCCGTAGTGACAACCCAGAAAATCTTTCTGTAGCAGCTAGAGATTTAGAAACTCAAATGAGGGAAATACCCCAACTAGTCGCAGTCACTTCTAGTCAAAGTTTAGTTAAACCCGAAATTATTATCAAACCTGATCCTCAAAGAGCCAAAGATTTAGGAGTTTCGGTAGCTGCGATCGCCCGTACTGCTTCTCTAGCTCTCATCGGGGATAAAGAATCAAATTTAGCTAAATTTAGTCTTGCTGACCGTCAAATACCAATTGTGGTGCAAATTGACCCAAAAAAGCGCAGTAATATTACTACTCTCAAAAATTTACGTATTCCTAATAACCAAGGTGTATTAATTCCTCTCAATGCAGTAGCTCAGATTACTCTTGGTAGTGGTCCAGCACAGATACAAAGATTTAATCGTAACCGTCAAGTAACAGTAGAAGCTAATTTACAAGGTATTGCTCTGGGAGATGCGATCGCCAAAATCCAAGCTTTACCAGCGATGAAATCTCTTCCCCCTGATGTTGAACAAGAGCCATCAGGAGATGCAGAAATTATGCGAGATATCTTTACCCGCTTCTTAGGAGCATTAGCCCTAGCAATTTTATGTATTTACGGAATTTTAGTGCTTTTATATAACAATTTCCTCTATCCTTTTGCAATTTTAGTAGCTTTACCTCTTTCTGTAGGTGGGGCATTATTAGGACTATTAATAATGCAAAAAGAATTAGGACTTTTTGCTCTGATTGGGGTAGTTTTGTTAATGGGGCTTGTGACAAAAAATGCGATTTTACTGGTAGATTTTGCCCTAGCTGGACTAGAACAAGGAAAACCCAGATTAAAAGCCGTGATAGATGCTGGAATTTCTCGCTTACGTCCGATTTTAATGACTTCTATCTCTACTGTTGCAGGAATGTTACCTATCGCTTTAGAACTAGGAGCAGATGGAGAAGTCCGCAGTCCTATGGCGATCGCAGTTATCGGCGGTTTTACCACTTCTACTCTACTAACTCTGGTGGTTGTTCCTGTGTTATTTACTTATATTGATGGCTTTTTCCGTTGGTTGGCTAGTTTCTTCTTCGGAAAGAGAAGAAAATTGAACAAATAAACTACCAGCACCTATCGTACCGCCCTGCGGTCTGATTCTCGTGCCGAGGAAGGGGAATCCTTGCTACATTATGTTGATAATTTATTATGTTTGTAGGTTGGGCAATGCCCACCCTACTATTACTGCAACTTAACATGAACAACCAAATAGGATTTATCGCTAAACTCTTAATTGCTTCCTGGATTTTATCTGTAATGATCAAACAAATTGACAAAGTGTTAGTTCTTGCTCCCACTAGTTTTAATGCTTTAGTTATAGTCTTTGCACCATGTCTATTAATGCTATTATTCCTAAGTTGGAGATATTTTCAGGAAAATCCCCAAAAATCATCAACAATTGATAATTAACCTCTTTCTTATAGAAGGTCTTGTAGGTGAACTACCCAACACCAACCTTCGGTATGGTGTGGGCTTCCTGTTTCTGGCAAATGGTTTCTACGAGCAAGCCCGTAGCGACTCTTCTATTGCCTCCAGAGGTTTGACTATCCCAAAGGATGCCCTGTACTCTCGTAGCAATCAAGTTGCTACCCAGGCAGACTCCCGCGTCCCACAGGAGTATATTTATTTTTGGTTACGACCTCTTTATTATCTTTGGAGAAACCCAGATGTTGATTTACTCCGAGTATCGATTGTGCCTATTCCTAGACCCAGTAGTCTTAGCCTTTTGCACGGGTTGGTTCGCAGACTACGGCTACTCCGCCGTGGAAAGGGGCTTTATTAGACTCAGGATGAGGTAAATAAGCTTATTAATTTTGTTTTTAAGCCCCTTCCACCCCCGCTTGAGAATATTTTACAACACTTGAAAGCCTTGATACATAAAGATTTTGTTGCCAAACTGTAAAGCCATGACATATAAACCTAGCCCGCCTTCACATCCCGACGCTCCCTACGGAGAGCGCAGGGCTTCCCAGGCGGAAGCTAAATCAATTTGGAGGTTGAAGAATTAGTAATAAATGCACTGTCATTAAAGCCAGAACTTCAACCAGCTTCTGCTATTGAAATGCTTGCTTGTTTGGAAAATACCACATAGTTCGAGAAAAAGAGTAATAATGAGATTTGTTTCCTTTGAAGAGCGATTATATTGTAGATGGTCAGCAGCAATTTACAGTCTATTTCTCCCTTATCTGAGCATAATTCTGAACTTATACTCATCAAACCACAAGATACAACCTCTTGGACTATTGAAGACAGCGAACAACTTTACGGAATAGAAGGTTGGGGTGAGCCTTATTTTTCTATTAATGCTGCTGGTAATGTTACTGTGTCGCCTCAAGGTGCTTCTAGAGGTATCTCTCTCGATCTTTATGAGTTGATCGAATCTCTGAAAAAACGCAATATTGGATTACCTTTACTAATTCGCTTCTCTGATATTTTGGCAGATCGGATGGAAAGATTATATGCTTGCATGAATCGTGCGATCGCCCGTTACAATTACAATAGCAATTATCAAGGGGTATTTCCTGTTAAATGCAATCAAAATCGTCATCTAGTAGAAGATGTGGTACGCTACGGTAAACCTTATCAGTTTGGTTTAGAAGCAGGTTCAAAACCAGAGTTAATCATTGCTTTAGCGGTTTTAGAACCTAATACAGACAATTCAGAAGCTTTATTAATTTGCAACGGATACAAAGATAGAGAATATACTGAAACGGCTCTACTAGCTACTAGATTAGGACAAAAGCCGATCATTGTCATAGAACAGATTGAAGAACTATATACTATATTGCGAGTTAGTCGGGAATTAGATATTAAACCGATTATTGGGGTAAGAGCAAAGCTTAATACTAAAGGTGTGGGACGTTGGGGGACTTCTACTGGAGATCGCGCTAAATTTGGCTTGACTATTCCTCAGATATTGCAGGTAGTAAAAGGGTTAGAAACAGCCCAAATGCTAGAGAGTCTGCAATTATTACATTTTCATATTGGCTCACAAATTTCTTCTATAGCAGTTATTAAAGATGCTATTCGCGAAGCTAGTCAGATTTATGTACAACTCGCTCACATGGGTGCAAAAATGCAATACCTTGATGTGGGTGGTGGGTTAGCAGTGGACTATGATGGCTCAAAAACTAACTTCCATGCTTCCAAAAACTACAATATGCAGAATTACGCTAATGATATTGTTGCACAAGTCAAAGATGCTTGCGATCGCGCTAAAATTACTGTTCCCACTCTCGTCAGTGAAAGCGGTAGAGCTATTGCTTCCCATCAGTCAGTATTAATTTTCGATGTTTTAGGAGCAAATCATGTATCTGTAACAACTCCTCAACCCTCACAAGAGGAAGAACATTTAGTATTGCGTAACTTTTGGGAAACCTACCAATCTATCAGTGAGGGGAATCTCCAAGAAGCTTATAATGATGCGATTCAGTTTAAAGAAGAAGCTCAGAGCTTATTTAACTTAGGTTATCTAACTTTAGCAGAGCGATCGCAAGCAGAAGAATTATACTGGGCTTGTTCCCGCAAAATTGCCCAAATTATTCATGCTCAAGACTATGTACCAGAAGATCTCGAAGACTTAGAAAAGATGATGGCATCAATTTACTATATCAATCTCTCGGTCTTCCAGTCTGCTCCTGATTCTTGGGCGATCGATCAACTGTTCCCTATTATGCCCATCCATCGTCTGAATGAAAAGCCCACAGCAAGAGCTATACTAGCGGATCTTACCTGTGATAGCGATGGCAAAATAGACCGCTTTATCAATCGCAAAGATGTAAAAGATATCTTAGAATTACATCCTCTGCGTTATACCCCAGAAAGAGAAAGCTCTAAATCTCTCCAACCTTACTATCTCGGGATGTTTCTCGTTGGTGCTTACCAGGAAATTATGGGAAATCTACACAATTTGTTTGGGGATACCAATGTAGTTCATATCCAGATGACTCCTAAAGGTTATCAAATCAAATATGTAGTGAAAGGAGACACCATTAAAGAGGTTTTAGGTTACGTACAGTATAAAGCAGAAGACTTATTAGAAATCATGCGCTGTCGCACAGAAACCGCCTTAGAAGAAAAGCGCATCACCTTAGAAGAAGCGCAAAAACTCTTACAAAACTATGAAAGCAGTTTAGACAGCTATACCTATTTAGTAGCAAACTAAATAAATTACCATCAATTCCTAAATAAGATTAATATATTTACTATTATTAGGTTAATTTATTTTGTTTTATTTCACCTCATTATATCCATAGCAACAGCCGAGGAATTATCTATGTAGAGGCTGCGTATAGGGTAGTTAGAAAAAATTTCTGTAATTGCATAAAAAATTACAAAACTCAATCATTTTTATTTTTGATTAAAGTATGACATCAAGTCATTTTTCTAATCTTTTTTGAAGTGATATATTTCTGAAACCATATCGGTAAAACTTCTAACTTCTGTAAGGGAGAACCGCTGTTCATACCTACCTTTTAATTTTCAAAGATTTTGATACTTATTAAACTAGTAAATAGCAAAACATGGAAACAAATACATCAAGTGAAGTTTATTACTTTTGGCAAGATACAGAAAGTAATACTCATGGCGTTACCGTAGCTAAAAGCGAAAATGATAATTTTTCTGTTGTCGAAGAATTTGCGATCGCCGAACTCTCAGCAATAACAGCACCAGAAAGTGAAGGTGGTAATGGAGAAGGCGCAGCTTGGGGTGATGCTCTCGTTAGTAATGATGGTAGTCGTATCTTTATCAACGCCAGAAACGCGGATAAGGTAGTAGTTATTGATACAGCTAAGCGTGAAGTTGAAACTATTTTAGATGTCGGCGATCGCCCTGTCCATAGCTTTATTTATGAAGATGAACTTTGGGTTCATGTAGATGGTGATGGCGGTTTTAATGTTATAGATCAAGAAACTTTAGAAGTATCGGAATTTATTGCTACTAATACAGTAGGAACAGGACACGGTAAACTACTGGTATCAGAAGAATTAGGAGCTAATACTTACGTCACCAACACTCAAGAACCTGCGGTATTCCCCATTAATTTAGACACAAGAGAAGTAGGCGCGCCCATTCAAATTGGCGGTGGTAATCCTGAAATTGGTACTCATGATAAAGGCTACGATCCAGCTACTGGACTAGCATTTTTCCAGCTAACAGGGGATGCTGGATTTTCTTTTATCGACACTACAACTAAGGAAGTGATTTTCGACCAAGTACCTATTGTAGGTAGAGTTGCTCACACCCCTTATGAAGAATATATTTTGATTCTTAACGCCAATGCTGAACAAAACGATGTTGGCATTTGGGATACCACTCTCGATACTCATACACAACCAGAGTTTGATAGGGAAGTAACTATTGGTGGTGGTGTCAGTATTAATGGAACTGAATTTTATCAAGATGGGAATGATTGGGAAGCTTGGATACCCCAAACCTCGGGAGACAATATTGCTGTTTTAAACCTTAGTACTAACGAAGTAGATTACATTGATGTTGGTAATTTAACAGTACCAGAAGGAGCAAGACATTTTTCTCGCCTGGGTGAAATTGATAGTGATTATTTCTTTACCTATTCTGACGAGGGTGGTACAAGAATCGATCTAGACACTTACGAAGTATCTGAAACTATCCCTCTTGGTGGAGTAATATCCCGTATGGCGGTTGTAGAAACAGAAGAGAGTCCAGAATTTGAACCTGTATTTGGCACTATTGAAGGAGACACAATTGAAATAGAAGGGACTGGTCAACTTATTTTTGCTGGAGACTTAAACGACTTGATTGATGCTTCTGTTGGTAGCGAAGGCAACAATCGTATTTATGCTGGTAGTGGTGATGATACTCTTATATTAGAATCTGGCGATCGCTTTCTTGGGGGAGAAGGCAGCGATCGCTTTTTTGTAACTTCTGGTGGCGAAAACATTATTACTGGTGGTACAGGGGCAGATCAATTCTGGATTGTTAGTGCAGAAATTCCCGATGCAGTGAACATTATTACCGACTTTACCAGTGGTGAAGATGTAATCGGTATTGCTGGTTTGGGTATTAGTTTCGACGATTTGAGTATCAGCCAGCAAGGATATGATGCTTTAATTACTGCTAGTGGCTCTGATTTAGCTATTTTACAGGGTATTGAAGTTAATACTTTAGTTGCAGATGATTTTACTTTTGTTTAATCTCTGAAAAATTAAGTTATTTGAATTTTTGTCCTATGGGGTGCAAGGGGTCTAGTAGATTTCATCACGGCGAACACCACAAAATCTTAGGGCGATCTGCGATCGCCCTGAAATATAATTAAATAATATCACAAGGAGAAATATGTGTAGCCGAAGTTTTGGAAATTGGTATAAAAATATCACAGTTCCAGAGTCCCAGAAACCTAAAATATCACTACTTGGCTACTGCAAGAGTACGACGCTTAGTTACCATGTGGAAAGCTTCGATAATGTCACCAACAACCCAGTTATTGAAGTGAGCGATGCCAATACCACATTCATAACCAGCGTTGACTTCCTTAACATCATCTTTCAGCCTTTTCAAAGAATCAAGATTACCTTCATAAATGACCTGACCGCCTCGATGTACCCGTAGCTTGCAATTACGGACTACTTTCCCTGACTGGATATAGCAACCAGCAACCTTACCGCGACCGACAGGGAAGACAGCACGCACTTGAGCAGTACCTAGTTCTTGTTCTACTAACTCTGGTTCCAAGAGACCTTCCATTGCGCCTTGGATGTCTTCCAATAGTTGGTAAATGATGTTGTATTCGCGTACATCTACACCGACGGCATCGGCAGCTTCTCTCGCGCCACTAACAAGGGTAGTATTAAAACCGATAATTACGGCATCACTGGCAGCAGCTAGGTCAATATCTGTCTCAGTGATTTCACCAGGGGCAGCCAACAACAGACGGAGTTGCACTTCATCTTGAGGCAGTTGCTTGAGTGCTTCGACAATGGCTTCTACTGAACCCCGAACGTCTGCTTTCAAGATCAAGTTGAGTTCCTTCAACTCGCCTTGTTGGGCTTGAGCGGAGAGAGTTGTTAGGGAAATGCCCCCTTGGGTAAGACGGGCTAGCCGTTTTTGTTTCACTCTGGTAGCAGCGATCGCTCTTGCTTCTTTTTCGTCTTGGAAAACTGAAAATTCATCCCCCGCAGCAGGCACATTACTTAAGCCCGAAATTTCTACTGCCAAGGATGGAGTAGCGACTTTCACTCTGCGACCTCGATCGTTGACCATTGTTCTTACTTTACCAAAGCTAGAACCAGCCACCAGGATGTCACCAACGCGCAGCGTACCATTTTGCACCAAAAGAGTAGCAACGGCTCCTCTAGTTTTATCTAGGTTGGCTTCAATGACCGTACCTTTTGCAGGTCGATTCGGGTTAGCTTGGAGGTCAGAGACTTCTGCTACCAACAAAATCATCTCCAACAGTTCATCCAGGTTTTCCCGTTGAACCGCACTGACAGGTACCATAATTGTGTCACCGCCCCACTCTTCTGGCATCAAACCGTATTCGCTTAACTCCTGCTTGACGCGCTCGGGTTGTGCTTCGAGTTTATCGATTTTGTTGATAGCAACAACAATGGGAACTTGAGCAGCTTGGGCGTGGTTAATGGCTTCAACGGTTTGAGGTTGAACTCCATCATCAGCAGCAACAACTAGGACGGCAATGTCGGTAACTCTAGTTCCCCTGGCTCGCATAGCTGTAAAAGCTTCGTGACCAGGAGTATCGAGAAAAACCACTTGCTTGGTTTGACCATCGAGTTCCACATCGACAGAGTAGGCTCCAATATGCTGGGTAATGCCACCCGCTTCCCCTTGAGCCACTTTACTGTGCCGAATCCCATCGAGTAGAGAGGTTTTGCCGTGATCTACGTGACCCATAATTGTAACCACTGGGGGACGGGGTTGGAGATTTTCCAGATCCTCTACGTCCAGCATCTCGGTTACTTGAGTTGCTTCTGCTTTTGGTTCAACCTTCTCTATTGATACCCCCAACTCTTCACCAACTAGAGTGATGGTCGGGATATCCAAGTTTTGAGTGATATTGATTGCCATGCCTTTGATGAACAGGATTTTGACAATTTCTGTATCCCGAACTGCCAAAGCTTCAGCTAGTTCTGAGACAGTCATGCTGCCTGTAACTACCAGCTTTTCTGGACGTTCGCGCTTCGGTTTTAGTTCTTGGGAGAGATGGCGCGCGCCCTTGGCTTCATGGTGGTGTTTAATCTTAGCAGCAGTTGCAGTTGAACTAACCCTAGCAGGGGACTTCGAGGCTGGTCGTTTTGGTGGACGTTCCATAGCAAGGCTTGCTGGTATGGCAGCATCGCGAGGTAGTTTTGCAGTTTCCCAATCCTCTTCTGAGGAGAGCTCGACTAGCTGCAACTGATGCTTGATCCTAGTTCCAGCTTTGCTAACTTTGGCTTTCGGTTCTCGTTCTTCATGGATTTCTGCTTGTTGTCGCTTTTTCCCTTTTTTGTACAAACGAGACGGTTTTGGACGTTCTAGAAGTTCTTTCGGTTCTGCTGTTACCCGAATCGGTTTCGGGAGGAGCGAGTACGCAGGAGTTTCGGATTCAACCGAACGGGCTGGTTTAGGTCGTCGTAATTCTGGTAAGGGTTGAGTCGTTACAGATTCTCTCTCTTTTCGCTTCTGCACATCGGACTGCTTATCGGAAGTAGGACGAACTCGTTTTTCAGCCAAGTTTTTTTGGGTTATCTCCAGGGACTTGTGATGCGCTTGTTCGATTTGATCGCGTCTCGGAGTAGCCGGTTTTTCCTGAGTTTTTCTTGGTTTGGAAGCTACAGACGGCGTGGGTTTGACGGGGGGGTTAGCTAGTTCTGGTTTTCCCCGTGATCTATTTGGTGTAGTCAGTTTCCTGGAGGAAGCGGAAGGAGGGGGGGATACAACAGCAGAACCTACGGTCGATTTGGGTGATGGAGAAACCGATTGTTCCAATTTAGTTCGTTCACTCCCCTTGGATTTGCGGATTCCCAAGATCTCCTGTTTGTCAGATCCAGCAGATTTGGCTTGTTTTTTTGCCATCAAACGAAGATGATTTGCGTCGAATTGGCTGATGGTGCTGCTATGGCTTCTTGCAGCAATATTGAGCCGAGCGCAAAGTGCTAACAGTTCTTGGTTATTTAGATTCAATTCTTTTGATAACTCATAAATTCTGATTCTATCTTGGTTCATTTACTATTCCCCTTTACTTATCATTCACGATCACAGGATTGCCACTAAATAGAGGCATAATTTTTGGGGAACTATCTAAGTAGTATTCAATTTCAATTAAGTTGTCCCCTTGCGGGTGCTGCTCTAAGATCTGTCTGATCTCTCTTGACAAAATCCCCAAGAATTTTTTGAGTTCATTGGACATCAATTGGGTAATTCTGCTTTTTCCTCCAAATCAATTAACTTTTATCTAACTAGCAA
>JASJCP010000014.1 GCA_030065935.1 Xenococcaceae cyanobacterium MO_167.B27 | reverse complement strand
CTGTCGAAGAATTTGAGGGGTCTTATTCGGACGTTAACTTTACTTATATAGATATCAGTAAACTATTTAACGATATTTTAGAGAATCCTGGTGAGTTTGGTTTTACCAATGTGACCGATGGTTATACTAACACAGACCTATATACTGGCATCCTCGATCCTACACCCACAAATCCTGAAGCAGACCCAGACACTTATCTTTTCTGGGATAGCGTCCATCCTACCACTGCTCTTCATGGTGTCATTGCTGACTATGTTGAGACAATGATTCCCATCATCCTAACTGGAGGAAACAAGAAAGATATTCTTAATGGAAATAATGGGGATGATTTGCTTTTTGGAGGAGAAGATGATGACTTACTTTTTGGGGGAGGTGGCGACGATATTTTAGCAGGCGACGGTAATAGTATAGAGACTTTAATTACTGGAGCCTCTGGGGTTGATAGTCTTATTGGTGGAAATGGTGAAGATATTTTCTACATTAGGAAAGACGACCTGGTTATTGGAGGCGGTTCAGTCAATTCTACTAGCAATACTGCCTTTAATAATTCCCTCAAAGAAGATCCGCTTAAACTTAGCGATACAGAAAAAATCAATCTTGGATATTTTGATGGAGATAGGGATAATTTTATCTTCTTGGATGACGGAAATAGTTACACTGCTACTATTGTGGGCTATGAATCAATCGAGCAACTGGATTTAACTGCATTTGGTGTGGGAAAAGTAGAAGATTTCGTAGTTTCTACTGAGAAAGATGGAGGTCTTTGGTGGGAATACAAAACCCCCATATCATCACTTAATAATCAGGTTGTTCTAAGAATAGATGCTGCTCCAGATGAACTAGTATTGTCCAATTAAACCAGGTCTACTTTGAAAACTGTATTTTTTGTTCTTCAGGGTTAAGATTTTGGGTTATACCGAACTTAGGATGTAAAATTAACTGGAAAATGCTAAGTTAATTTGACATCTGAGACTAAAATTGTCGAAATTTCTGAAGCCATAGCCTTTTCTTTTGATTAACTTATGTCTAAAAGACCTTTTGCCAAAATATTTTAAGTTATGATTGGAGATTGGGTAAAAATTAGCTTGATTGTTTATTAAACTGGTAAACAATTAAGCTACAAAGAAGTTTGTTAGTCAATAATGATCGCGCTTATCAAACAATTGCTAAATCAGTCATCATACCACGAAAAACTTGTGCAAGAGGTCTAATGAGTAAATTTGATTACGATTTAATTATTATCGGTGCTGGAGTAGGTGGACATGGTGCAGCACTCCACGCAGTAAAATGTGGTCTGAAGACAGCTATTATCGAAGCTGCTGATATGGGAGGGACTTGTGTAAATCGTGGTTGTATCCCTTCTAAAGCTTTACTAGCTGCTTCTGGGAGAGTCAGAGAATTGAATGATGCTCATCATCTGCAATCTTTAGGAATTCAAGTTGGTGGAGTACAATATGACCGCAGTGTTATTGCAGACCATGCTAATAATCTAGTCAGCAAAATACAAGGGGATTTAACCAACTCCCTAAAACGCCTCAAGGTAGATATTATTCGTGGTTGGGGAAAAGTCGCAGGAAAGCAGAAAGTAACAGTTTCAAGAGAAGGAAAAGAGAAAACCTATACTGCTAAGGATATTATGTTATGTCCTGGTTCAGTACCTTTTGTGCCTCGCGGTATCGAAGTTGATGGTAAAACTGTCTTTACTAGCGACAATGCTGTTAAATTAGAATCTGTCCCTGACTGGATTGCTATTATTGGTAGTGGTTACATTGGTTTGGAATTTTCTGATGTTTATACTGCTTTGGGTGCGGAAGTAACTATGATTGAGGCATTAGATAAATTAATGCCTGGTTTCGACTCAGAAATTGCTAAAATGGCTCAACGTACCCTTATCGCACCCCGTGACATTGAAACCTATACAGGAGTCTTTGCCACAAAGGTAACACCAGGCGCACCAGTAACTATCGAATTAACTGATGCTAAAACTAAAGAAGTTATAGAAGTCTTAGAAGTTGACGCTTGTTTAGTTGCTACAGGAAGAATACCTGCTACCAAAAATCTTGGTTTAGAAAGTCTCGCAGTAGAAATAGATAAGCGTGGTTTTATTCCTGTGAATGATAAAATGCAAGTCTTAAAAGATGGCAAACCAGTACCTCATCTGTGGGCGGTAGGGGATGCTACTGGTAAAATGATGTTAGCTCATGCAGCATCAGGACAAGGTGTAGTTGCAGTAGAAAATATTTGTGGCAGAGCCAAAGAAATTGATTATCGTTGTATTCCCGCAGCAGCTTTTACTCATCCTGAAATTAGTTATGTCGGTTTAACAGAAGCACAAGCCAAAGAATTAGGAGAAAAAGAAGGCTTTAGTGTTGCTACGGCAAAAACCTATTACAAAGGAAATTCTAAAGCTTTAGCAGAAGGGGAAACCGATGGAATGGCAAAAGTAATCTATCGCAAGGATACAGGAGAGTTACTAGGAGTACACATTATTGGTATCCATGCTTCCGACTTAATCCAAGAAGCAGCAAATGCGATCGCAAAACGAGAATCTGTAACTAATTTAGCATTCAATGTTCACACTCATCCAACTTTATCAGAACTTTTAGACGAAGCCTATAAACGGGCAGCAGTTTAATAGGTAATAGGTAATTTCATTCTCTTGCCTCCAGATAATAAATTATCTGTCTGATAGCCAAAGTCCGTTTAAACAGACTTCTTATTTGAGCCAAGAAATTGATTTCTTGGTGGATTAAATTAAGAATGAAATAGCCCTGAATAGGTAATAGGTAATTTCTTCTTACTATTTAACTAGGATATTAGTGTAATTTTTCTGAAAGAAGTTCCGATTTTTAACTATGTCGGAACTTTTTTGATTATAATAATTGTTATTTCCGTATTTTTTAGATTATAGAAACAAGGATATACAAATACAATTCAAGTAATAATTATATTTTTTAATCAATAGCTTCATCGTTTAATATTTACCGACTTTCTTCCTCACGATTTAATAACTGAACAATCTTATCTCCATCCAACGCTAATATAGTTGTTCCTTGAGTATTTCTTTTTTCACCTACTAAACAAAAAGACAATTTAGAAGTAATTTCCTGTCTGGTTGCACGGCGGATTTGTCCTTTTTTACACAGAACTAAATGCCCTACTTGCCGAACTGCCAAGCCTAAAATTTTATCTTGCTTGTTAATCAATAAAACATTATAAGACTGATAATAGTTTTGTTTATATAGTGGTTCTAATTCTAATAGTAATGCTAAATCTACGACCCATAATACTTCGCCACGGTGATTATATACTCCCATAATTGCAGGGGAAAGATCGAAGATAGGAACTATCTGACTAGGGTCAATTTTAATAATTTCTCCTAATTCTTCTGTAGGTAGCATAGCTTGGATATCAGAAGTCAGAAAAAAACTTAAAAATTGGGAAATAGTTGGCTTTGCTGGCATAAAAAATAGTAATTGAAGAAGGATTCAGAATACAGTATTTAGGAGCAATAAATTTATTATTTTATATAGTTAACAGCCAACATGATGAGATGTTTAATTAAAATTTTTAGTTGTAAAAGATTCCATTTTTATCAGAATTTTAGGTTTGAGTTTTTCTAATTCTTTTCTCAATAGTTCTTTGGCTAGTTGTGGATTCCTAGAACTTGGTATCAGTTTACTAGAATCCGCCCATTGCCTTAGCATTCTAGAGTTTTGAGGCTCTATATTAGAGATGGCTACGTTTTGGCATTGTTCTGGTTTATTAAGAGCAAAAAATAGAATACGATAGGAGCCTGAAACAGACAAAGCACGACTAATTTTTTGTCCTTTTTCTGATTTTAAATCAAGATAACAGGGTAGCCAACGAGGACCAAATTCTGGATTATAAAGTAAAGTAATCCACAACAGCATCGGATGAGGATGATTTAAGAAAAGAAATTGATTATAACGAATACTAGACATACGATTGAGTATATCTGCATAGTCAAGCATTACTAAAAGAGCAGGAAGTTCTCCTACAGGAGAATTTAATAATTGAGCAAAAACAATTTTTTTAATGGGCTTATCTTTGGGCCAAGATGTTTTTAAACAGATTTCTGTAATTGAAGGTACAGCTTCAATTGTTTTCTCTTGAGCTTGAGCTTGATTCTTTTTTGGTTCTACTTTCTTAATAGACTTAACAGGATTAGCATTAGTTTTGGGAGCTTGGGACTTAGATTTTTTCAGCAAAGTTTCGAGAATAGGTAAAATTTCTCGGACACTTTGGGGTCTATCCTCTCTTTTTTTAGACAAACAACTCATTACTAAGTTTGTCAATTCAGTAGGTAATTGCCAACTTGGATCAAAAGCTTCTGGTTGAAATTCATGATGAGCTTGATACCAACCACCAAAAGAAGAATTTTGAGGCATTATAGGCATATTGGTAGTTAGCATTTCATACATCATGACTCCTAAACTGTAAATATCAGAACGATTATCTAGTTCTTTTCCTTCAATTTGTTCAGGAGAACAATATGCTAGAGTTCCCATAAAAGATTGAGTTTGAGCAGCATTGGATAAGATTAGTTTGGCAATTCCAAAATCAAGAATTTTGGCGACTTCTCCTAGGGTGGGGTCTTGAACTACGATGATGTTGCTAGGCTTGATATCGCGGTGAATAATACGACATAATTCCCCATTAAAAGAAATTCCTTGATGGGCTGATTCTAATCCTAGACAGATATGACGAGTCAAAGTTAAAAATCGCGGTAGTGGAAGAGGTTGATAACGAATAATATCGCTGAGACTTTCTCCTGAAAGATATTCCATCACATAGAAGGGAATCTCATGTTTATCTACACCATAATCTTTGACTCGAACCACATGAATACTTTTTTCCCCTAGTAATGCTGAGATGGTTGCTTCTCTTTCAAAGCGTTCCCGCATATTATTATTCAGTAAAGTTTGGGATAAAAACTTGATCGCGACAGTAACCCCTCCTAAAACTGTGTCTTTAGCACGATACACTCGTCCCATTGCTCCTTCTCCCACTAACTCGGCGATTTGGTAGCGATTGGCGAGTAAACGTCCATAATTGGGGTCTCTGTTCATACTCATATTAGGGAATCAAATTAGATATTTGAGAGTAGCTTCCATCACACTACTGAGATTGTGACTTTCTAGAATGACACTAGTTAAATGATAGACATCTTCACTAAGATAGTAGAAGGTATCCATACCAGTGCGTCTATGAGATGCTCCTACAATCCAGTGATATTGAATAATGGATTGAGAACTAATCCAACCTTCTCCCTCTATATTTCCCAAAATACTGTGTTGCAAAACATAAGTATAAGATTTTCTATCATTATCTAGATGTCCTTTGTACTTACAGATAATTTCTGACTGGGACTGATTATTCAAAATTAATTGAGTTACCATCTTAAACCAGTACTCTTGTTTCCAGGTGATGAGGATAAAGCCTCTGACTGTGACTGGTATTTCCTCTTTTTGACGAAAATAACCATTGATACTCCATCTTCCTGGTTGTAGTAAAAAGCTATGAGTCACGAAATTATCATTAATTTTAGTGCTAAATAATCTGATACTGTATTTAGGTATTTAAGGGTTATCCTATTAGGGGATGGTGAATTTCTCCTAATAAAACGGCTTGTTTGGCTCCGGTAACTTGGGGTAAATTCCCTGAGACTGAGCAATGATATCTCCAGTAAGCCAAGATAGCAAAGGCAACTGCCTCTTTGTAATCTCCATTAAGCCCTACCTCATCTGTTGTTAGTACTTTTGCCGATGTTAACTCACCTTGCAACCGTTGTCTTAGATAAAGGTTGCGACTACCTCCACCACACAATAATACTTCATCGGGCATTCGAGGTAAGAAAGTGCGATAACTATGAACAATAGAAGCTACAGTAAATTCAGTGAGAGTTGCTAGCCAATCTGCTTCAGTTAGGGTTTCTTCTTGAGCTTCTTGCCAACATCTAGCTAGGTAGTCTGACCCAAATAGTTCTCGACCAGTGGATTTAGGTGGTGGCTGAAGGAAAAAATCTTGTTCTAACCACCGATGGACTAGCTTTTGACAAGGATGACCCTGAGCAGCCCATTCTCCATTACGATCATAGGTTTGATGCCCATCTGTAAGTTTTTCTACTGCTAAATCTAAGAGTACGTTACCAGGACCTGTATCCCACCCAAATACTTCTCTTTCCCAGTTTAGCTCACTGTTGGGAGGAAGGTAAGTAACATTGCCGATACCACCAAGATTTTGTACGGTTCGATGTTTATGGGGATGAGTTAGTAAATAAGCATCAATTTTGGAAACTAAGGGCGCGCCTTGTCCTCCTGCTGCAATATCAGCAACACGAAAATTACTTACGGTGGTAATTCCTGTTGTATTGGCGATGAGTTCTCCTCTTCCTAGTTGTAGGCTGTATCCTAGTTGAGAATTTTCTGGGGGTCGATGATATACTGTCTGACCATGAGAGCCAATTAACTCTGCTTGGGGATATCCTTGCTGAATTTGTTGGGCTGCTTGAGCAAAATTATAGGCTATCGCATCATCCAACCCTGCTAATTCTTCCATAGATAATGGATGACCACTACACACTCTTAGGATTTTTTCTCTAATTTGTGGCGGATAGGGATAAGTCTCCCCTGCGAGTAATTGTACTTTTAAATCTAGTTTTTCTCCTTCTATCTCTACTAGAACTGTATCTATACCGTCTATAGAAGTACCACTCATTAAACCAATTACTTTCATGATCTGATTTTATGTTGTAGCTAACTACTTATATCTTGTAGCATCCGCGATACATCACCTTAAAATCAATTTCTTACCTCATACTACCTGTGTCCTCATGTGATGTACTCCCATCGCGGACGCTACGCGGTAGGCGTGAGTCTTACGCTCCAAATATAAATCTGTCCATAAGTACTATATCTAGAGAGCAAATAGAACTATTCTAAAAAAAAGACATCTTGACAAGAAAAATTGAATTCCTTATGACTATTAGTTCTCCTGTTAATTATAAATCTCTTCAATACCTTCCTGAAATTTGGTCAATAGCAGCACAAAAATTTAGCCAAACTCCAGCTTTAGTAGCACCCCATCTCCAACCCCAAGTTAGTCTCACCTATCAAGAACTGTACGAGAAAATTCAACAGTTTGGAACAGGTTTACAAACTTTGGGAGTGCAACCCCAAGATAATATTGCTTTGTTTGCTGATAATAGTCCCCGTTGGTTTATTTCGGATCAAGGTATTATGACCGCAGGTGGTGTGGATGTGGTACGTTCTGCGACAGCAGAAAAACAAGAGTTACTTTATATTTATGAAGATAGTGACAGTACTGCTTTAGTAGTTGAAGATAGCAAAACTCTGGATAAACTGCGTCCTGAGATTGATAATTTCCCTATAAAATTTATTATCTTGCTATCGGATGAAACAGTAGAAAATTATTCTACCACTCAAGTTTATAACTTCAATCAATTGTTAGAGTTAGGGGCTGGTGCTACTTTAAACCCTGTCATCAGAGATAAAAATACTTTAGCTACTCTCATTTATACTTCGGGAACAACAGGAAAACCCAAAGGTGCAATGTTGTCTCATGGTAACTTATTACATCAGGTAAATAATCTCTATACTATTATTCGATGTCAGCCAGGCGATCGCGTTGTAAGTATTCTTCCTAGTTGGCACGTTTACGAAAGAAGTGCAGAATATTTCTTATTATCCCAAGGTTGTAGTCAATACTATACGAATTTGCGATCGCTAAAATCTGACCTCAAAAAGCACCAACCCCACTATATGATAGGTGTTCCCCGTCTCTGGGAATCTCTCTATGAAGGAGTACAAAAACAGTTTCGCGAGCAACCAGCTAGTAAGCAAAAGTTAATCAATTGGTTTTTTAATATTTCCGAACAATATATTAAAGCTAATCGCATCGCATTAGGTTTGAGTTTAGAACACCCAAAAGTATCTGCAATTGAAAAGTTACTGGCAAAGATCAAAGCAATTTTTCTGGCACCAATTCACAGTTTAGGAGACAAAATTGTCTATCATAAAGTACGAGAAGCAGTAGGGAATACAGTCAAAAGTTTTGTTAGTGGTGGTGGTTCTCTTGCTAAACACTTAGATGATTTTTATGAGATTGTCAATATTCCTGTCTTAGTTGGTTATGGACTGACAGAAACTGCTCCTGTAACTAATGCACGTAAGTTAGAAAGAAATTTTCGCAAAACTGCGGGACAACCTCTCCCTGAAACAGAAATCAAAATTGTCGATCCTACTACCAGAGAAGCTTTACCCCCAGGACAAATAGGATTAGTTTTAATTAGAGGTACTCAGGTAATGCAGGGTTATTATAAGAAACCCGAAGCGACAGCTAAAGCTATTGATCCTGAAGGTTGGTTTAACAGTGGGGATCTCGGTTGGGTAACTGCAAATAACGATCTAGTGTTAACAGGAAGGGCTAAAGATACTATAGTTCTGACTAATGGAGAAAACGTTGAACCTCAACCTATAGAAGATGCTTGTGTTAGAAGTACTTATATTGACCAGATCATGTTAGTTGGACAGGATCAGAGAAGCTTAGGAGCTTTAATTGTTCCCAATTTAGAAACTCTCCAACAGTGGAGCGCGACTCAAAAACTCGATTTAACCTTACCTAGTCCCGATGCTTCTCTAGAAACTGTAGCTAACAGCGACCTCTATAGTAAACCGATTCGAGATTTATTCCGCCAAGAACTTAAACGGGAAGTGCAAAATCGCCCAGGATATAGCCCCAACGACCGTATTGGAGAATTTAGGTTTATATTAGAGCCTTTTTCTAAAGATAATGGCTTAATGACCCAAACTCTCAAGATTAAGCGTCCTGTAGTTAAGGAAAGATACCAACATCTAATTAAGGAAATGTATGAATCCTAGATTAACGTGACGTACCCGACGCTGACCGCTTGCGCTACAGGCGCGGGCTTCCCAGCGCCTTCGCTCTTGAAGAGAGGAGAACTTCGGAAAGTGGTACTCGCTTATCTTTCCCACTACCGCGTTTTATACAGAGGTACACGCCCAGCCCCTGTTTTTGCAGAGATCTGAAATACTACTACGCACTCGATTCCCCAATACACTTTTACGTTCCCAAGGAAAAATTCGAGTATTTTTGTTCACAACCCATGTGTATTTTATTTTCAAGGTTCAATTATCCGATTCCGCTATTACGAGCGGATTTCGGAATAAAGCTATTATACAACCCTCTTTACCTTTGCTATATGAAGATACAGATTCAAAATTGTAAAGTTAAGACCGATAAACCCTGCGTCAGCTTTTATCGAGACATTGGTGCTATCCCACAGAATGCTGGGCTTCCCGCCGACAAAGCTAAATTCGGAGTTGGGAGTTATAAGATTTAACTGTTAAGTAATAGCTGTTAATTTCTTATACATTCCTTTACATAGTTTGCTATTTTGTATAGGTATATCCGTCTTTTTGATGTACTCGTCTTAGTTTATTAACGTGAATACTTTTAGCCTTTTGACCAAAAATCGTAAAATTAAAGCTGTTGGATTTAGAGCGAGGGTTAACCCGTCCTAAGTTACCTTGCTCGTCAATAGCTAAATCTCCTGACTGCCAACCCTTAATGGGTTTTAATGGGTTATACCTGATTGGATAACCATATTTATTTAATGCTGCTTTTTGTCTTCCTCCATGTCCTTTACAAGTGATAATTAAAGGCTGATTAGCAAGGATAGTTAATTTATCTACTATTCCTGTACAGGCTGAGTCATAAAAATGAGTTTTTTCTAAACCAAATCGGCAGCGATTAAATTTAGTCTGTCCTCCTGTTCCAGTCAAAACTGGCAAGCCAGTTTCTTTTAAACTGTTGAATAATTTCCATCTAGTAGCATTGACCGCTTGCGCATCTCTTAATGGCTTTTTAGATTGAGCCAAAATAGCCTTAAGTAAACTCGGTTTTTTCGCTAAAAATTGCTCGATAGGTTTAATTCCTTTTCTTTGATTACACTTTTGGCAAGCCAAACACAAATTACTTAGTCTATTGCTTCCTTTCAGAGCTTTTGGGACAATATGCTCTACTTGTAAAGGAACATTTTCTGATAAACAATAGGTGCATTTTCTGCCCCATTTTTCCAATAGGTATTCTCTAATTTCATAACCAAGTAGTTCCCCTTGTTGATACTCAACGCCTGATATTTCAGGGTTTTCTAGTTTTTGTAAATCAAATCTTACTAATTCAACTGTAATCGAACTAATAGAAGCAAACTTGATTAATCGCTTAACCCAGGTCATTGTAGTTAAAACTCTGTGCATCAAGCTTGGAGGCAACCATCCTTGGTGTCGTTGGCGATTTAAAAACCGAGGTTTTCTATATCTCAATTTACTTCTTCTAAGACTTCGAGACTGACGACGAGACTCTAGTTTCTTTTTGATTAATGAACCACGATGATTTAGTTCTCCGCACCAAATCAGAGCATCATTTAGAACTAAACTTAAACCCGTAGTGACTGAGCCTGGAGCGATTTTTAGTTCTAGCTTCTGTCCGTTTGGAACACATTTTTTCTTCAGAATAATTTTGAAGGGAAACCTACGGATTACCGCTGCTTTCTCCGTTTTCAGCAACTTTTTAGCTACCGATGGCTTACATGGGGTTAATGGTTTTTTGTTGATATCTACAACTAAAACATAGTTGGGTTTTTTAATCATGGTTGTGATTAGTTCCTAATAATTAGGTTAAGTTTGCTTCGAGAATCTTGATGGAGCTTGTTAGGCTAAATACACTTGGGCTATAAACCTTTTTACCCGTTCTTGATGCAGTCGCTCTATGATGGTTTCCATCAAGACCGCGCTGCATCGCTTACTTAATATCTAGCGACAGAGCGACAGACTAGCGTTCATCTGAAGGTGTCATGACTCAACCAAGGTAGATTCTAAAAATAGAATCTGACTCTGCAACCTATGACTAGATACACTCCTAGATCTAACTAAGTTTGTATAGGTTTTTCATAGGTGTCTTATCGAAATTTAAGGAAAGCACCCTATTCTGGGATAGAGAAAAAACTAATGATGAGACAAGCTTAAGGATCAAGGATAAAGGATGAAGGATAAGGAAATATTAAATAGACTTCAACTAGGTGATGGCAAATACTTTCCTCATAATTCATCCTTTCTGACTAGTCTTACTTATTGAATTTAATTTGGCACTATTAGTTATGTCTATATCTAGTTAGTAATTTCTATTTTATATCGAGATAGTTTTTTCTGTAATTCTTTATAGGGTTTTAATGAGGAAAAAACTTCCCCATTACTCAAATACGCCCAGTCAGAAATCCCCAGATCAATGCCTATAGTTTCATTTTTGAGTGGTGGTTTTTCTCTTTCTTGTTCTATTGCAAAACTAATATACCAATCTTCAGCTTGTCTCCTGATAGTTACTTTTTTGACCTCCCCTTGAGGACATCCTTCAAAAGTAGTAACCCAACCAATAAATGGTAACTTGATTCTCGTTCCACCTATAGGAATAAGTTTACCCCCTGCATCAATAGTAAAACTATCGTTTTTACCTTTCTTTTTAAATCTGGGAAACTTTCCTACCCCGAGAAAGAATCTTCTGTAGGCAGTATCCAAATCGCGAAAGGCAAATTGATAAACGCGAGAGGACAAAGTACTCTGCCAGGGATAATTTGGCTTAACGTAATTGGTATAGAACTTTTTGAGTTCAGTGATTTTAATCTTGATTCCTTCTTGGTATAGCCTAATTTTGGTTGCTAATCCCCAGTTATAAACCCAACGAGAATAAAAGAGCGTGTTGTGCCATAAACTTACGCTGCGATGAATTAAGTTTTAACTTAGTACGGAAACCGAGAAGCATCTCAATCAACACCCTCTTTTTCTGGTATTTTGTAAGATTTTGGGTACTTATGTCAAGGTTCTTTCTTAAATCTTTAGTTAAGTGTTTTGTGTAATTCCTTTGCCCATAAAGACGACAGGAAAAACAATGAACAATACTGAGTAGGTCTTCGACTAATTCTTGCGCTCGGAGATGATGATGGTTGATTTACTACAATAATTGAGCAATCATTAATTTCTGCTAAATACTCGACAAAGTCATAAGCAACGCGAAAGTCTAGTAGCAGATTTACTAGACTTTCGCTCACTTGTAATTTAAGTTTTTTGAGGATTTTTACTCGTTATAAACCAGTTTGCAGACATCCCCTAGCAACAATCATGAAAATATTTTCATATTAGATTCATGTTCAACTTATAAATTACTAAGATACTTGAATTATAGCAGCTATATTTATGCCAATTAAAAGTAAAAGTTATTGACTAATAATGAGTCTTCTACCTGAAAATATTTCAGAAACAGTAATAGGAATCAAGCGAATTTGGCAGCGATTTTATCCTCAAATTCGCAAGCAAAGATGGCTTTTAACTGCTGGTTGTTTAGGGCTAATAATGGAAGTTCTCGCCCGTTTATTAGTACCAATTCCTCTCAAACTAATTTTCGACTATATTATTGTTCCTGGTGATAGGACCTTGCCTTTCACTATACCCTTAATACCAGAGACAAATACCCTAGTACTTCTAACTATATTTACCATCGGAATTGTGGGAGCTACCGGATTGCAAGCTGCTGCTGCTTACGTCAGTTCAGTTAGTATGTCTGTAGCTAGTAGCCGTATTATTACCGAAATTCGCGCCCAACTTTACGCTCATCTGCAACGGCTTTCTCTTTCTTTTCATAACCAAGCCAGAAGTGGAGATTTAATCACCAGAATAACTGGTGATACTGGACGCTTAAAGGAGGTCTCGATTACCGCAGCTATTCCTTTAGTGGTGAATAATCTCACCTTGTTGGGGATGCTGGGAGTAATGTTTTGGCTTAATTGGGAGTTAACCCTAATAGCACTTACCGTTTTTCCCCTATTTTTATTAACTACCCTCAAGATCACTAGACGGATACATGGGTTAGCTAAACAACAACGAAAGCGGGAAGGAGCTATGGCAGCTTTGACAGCAGAAGCTATGGGTGCAATTAAGGTAGTGCAAGCCCTATCTCTAGAGGGGATGCTAGAGGATAGCTTCTTAGACCAAAACCAAAAGAGCCTGCAAGAAGGAGTCAAAACCCAACAACTGTCAGCAGGTTTACAACGTACCATTCAGATATTGATAGCGATCGCTCAAGCTCTGGTAATATGGCGAGGGGTACAGTTAGTACAGCAGCAAGCTATTACTGCTGGGGATTTGCTGGTATTCATGACCTATCTAAAAACTTTTTTCAAACCCAGCCAAAAGTTAGCTAAACAGACAGCACAGATTTCCAAGGCACTTGCTTCTGCGGATAGAGTTATGGACTTACTCAATACAGTACCCGATATCCGCGATAGTAGAGGTGCGATAGAAGCTCCTGCTTTCAGAGGTCAGGTGAGTTTTCATCGGGTGAGTTTTGGCTACAGATCTGACCACAGTATCTTGAATAATCTTAACTTTGAGGCACAACCAGGGCAAAAAGTCGCCCTAGTGGGTCCTTCTGGAGGTGGTAAATCAACCCTAGTCAGTCTGCTGCTGCGCCTCTACGATCCAGATGAAGGACAAATCCGTATTGATGGACATGACTTGCGAGAGTATAAACTCGAATCCCTGCGCCGTCAGATTACTATTGTGTTGCAAGATAGTATCCTGTTTGGTGTCAGTGTGCGGGATAACATCTCCTATGGCTTACTAGGTGCTAGTCAAAAAGAAATTGAAGCAGCAGCACATCTAGCTAATGCCCATGACTTTATCATCAGACTACCCCAAGGTTATGACACGATTTTGGGGGAAAGGGGAGCTACCCTTTCTGGAGGACAGAGACAGCGTATTGCGATCGCCCGCGCTGCCATTAGAAAAGCACCAATCGTGATTCTGGATGAGCCAACAGTAGGCTTAGATAATGAAAACGAGCGTAGTGTTAGCGAAGCATTAGACAGACTTACCCAAGGCTGTACAACTTTTTTAATTACCCACGATTTACGAACAGCTATCTCAGCAGACCGAATTCTTTATATCGAAAAGGGCGAAATTCTAGAACAGGGAACTCATGAAGAATTGATGAGTTTGGCTAGTGGATATGCAACCTTATATCGACTCCAGTCTGTTGTAGATGTATCTTCAAAATCTGGAGTCCTCTACTAACTACTAACCACTAACTATTATTCAAGATATCTTATGAAAATCGCATTTATTGTGGGAACATTTCCCGCCTTGTCAGTTTCTTTTATAATCAATCAAATTAAAGGTTTAATAGATGGAGGACATGAAGTCGATATTTATGCCCTCGATGGTCCGCCAGAAGATACTTCTAAGGTTCATCCCATTGTAGAAGAATACCATCTTTTAGAACGAACTTACTATCCACCTACCAGACCCGAAAACGTTTTACTAAGACGACTTAAAACCGTTGGGTTACTCTTGACCAATCTGCCTAAAAATCCCTGGGTTTTATTGCCATTATTGAATAGAGAGCAATTTGGTAAAGAAGCCAGACAACAGATTTTATTTTACCGATCGATGCCCTTTTTGCGTCGAGAATCCTATGACATTATTCATTGTCAGTTTGGTCTCTTTGGAATTATCGGTTTGGCATTGCGTCAGATTGGTTTGATTGAAGGTAAGTTAATTACAGGGTTTAGGGGTTACGATATCTCTCGATATCTGAAAAAGCGTGGCGATCGCGTTTATGATGAGTTATTCCAGAAAGGGGACTTTTTTATTGCTAACTGCGAATTCTTCCGCCAGCGAGCCATTAAACTCGGCTGCGATCCAGAAAAAATTGTAGTTCTTGGCTCTGGTATTGATTGCAGTAAGTTCGCCTTTACTCCTCGCCATTTTCCTGAAGATGGTAAGGTTAAAATAGCTACTACTGGTCGCCTAGTAGAAAAAAAAGGTATTGAATACGGTATTCGGGCGATCGCTTCTTTGCAAGATACTTACCCCCATCTGGAATACAACATCATCGGTGATGGACCTTTAAGAAAAAATTTTGAGAAATTAATCGCCGAATTAAATGTCGGTCATATCGTTAAATTGGTTGGTTGGAAACAACAAGAGGAACTAATTGAGATTTTAGATAATTCCCATATCTTAATTGCTCCTAGTGTCACTGCTGCTGATGGTAATCAGGATGCTCCAGTCAATACCCTCAAAGAAGCGATGGCAATGGGTTTACCTGTAATTGGTACTCTCCACGGTGGTATACCCGAACTCATAGAAGATGGTATTTCTGGTTTTCTTGTCCCCGAAAAAGATAGTGAAGCGATCGCTGATAAAGTGCGCCATCTCATTGAACATCCCGAAATTTGGTCGGATATAGGTGCATCTGGCAGAAAAAAAGTCGAACAAACATACGATATGTACCAACTTAACCAACAGCTACTAGATATTTATCACCAACAATTATCAAATATTCCTACTTACCCAAAGGAAGTAAACAATCCAGCTACATCTGTTAATTCTCTATCTATAAGTTAAATAATCATGAAAGTTGCTTTTTTAGTCGGAAGATTTCCAGTTTTATCAGAATCTTTTATTCTCAATCAAATTGCTGGTTTAATAGATCGGGGACACGAAGTAGATATCTATGCTCTCGATGGTGCTGCGGATCATGGTGCTAAAGTTCATCCTATCGTTAAAAAATACCATCTTTTAGAACGTACTTACTATTCTCCTTCTGCTCCCAAGAGTCAAGAAGATTTCACGCCAGAGGATAATGAATTTATTGCGGAACTTTTCAAACGTCATCCCGAAGTTTGTGAAGATTTAGCCGATGTTTCTAAACAAGGGACGCGGGCTATCAAATTCAAATTAGTCTATAAAGCAGTTCCTTTTCTAGAAGGTAAAACTTACGATGTTATTCACTGTCAGTTTGGCTCTATTGGCTTGATGGGGTTACTATTTCGTAATCTCGGTTTGCTTAAAGGCAAATTAATTACTATTTTTCGAGGCTCTGATATCTCCAAATACTTACAAAAGTGGGGTGACAATGTCTATGATCAGCTATTTCAAGAAGGGGACTTTTTCCTGACTAACTGCGAATTTTTCCGCAAGCGGGCTATTAAACTCGGTTGCGAAGCAGATAAAATCCTGATTCTTGGTTCTGGTATTGATTGCAGTAAGTTTGCTTTTACTCCCCGCTATTTTCCTGCTGATGGTCGAGTTAGGATAGCTACTACTGGTCGCTTAGTAGAAAAAAAAGGCATCGAATACGGCATTAGGGCGATCGCTTCTTTAGCAAAAACTTACCCCAACATTGAATACAACATTATGGGAGATGGAGAGTTAAGAGAACATTTCGAGCAACTAATTGCAGAATTAAATGTCGGTCATATCGTTAACTTGGTTGGCTGGAAACAACAAGAAGAACTAATTGAGATTCTGGATCATTCCCATATCTTAATTGCACCTAGTGTCACTGCTGCTGACGGTAATCAAGATGCTCCCGTTAATACTCTCAAAGAAGCTATGGCAATGGGTTTACCTGTAATAGGTACGCTCCACGGTGGTATTCCTGAACTAATTGAAGATGGAATTTCTGGCTTTCTTGTTCCTGAAAGAGACAGTGATGCGATCGCTGACAAACTAGGTCATCTCATCGAACATCCCGAAATTTGGGCAGATATGGGTAAAGCAGGGCGCGATCGTGTAGAAGCAAAATACGATATGAACAAGCTCAACGACCAGCTAGTAGAAATCTATCAAACCCAACTAGCGTCTGAATCTCATACTCGTTCCCTTGTAGCTTAAACCAGACAAAGTTATCCAATTCAATGACTAGGGGAAAATATCAATCTTTTAAAGGAGAAGAAAAATACTTATGTTGTCTAAGAAACCCATTAAATTGATTTATATTGTTGGCACTGGTCATAGTGGAAGTACGCTACTCGATCTATTACTAGGCTCTCATAGTTCTATCGAAAGTGATGGTGAGATTTGTGCGTTTGCCGACTATTTTGCTACAACTTCAGAACTCACTACTAAACAGAAAGCTTGTACTTGTGGAGTTCATGTTGATGATTGCGATTATTGGCAACAAGTCAAACAAAAGCTCGATTTTGGTACCACCTATAAAGACTTAAATATTAATACCAAGCAGCAGCAAGACTTTGAAGCTAAAAACTTTCAGTTACTTTCAACTATTTTAGAAGTTTCTGGCAAAACAGTATTTTGTGATAGTTCCAAACAATTTAAAAGACTCAAAAGTTTTTTAAATTCCGATCTATTTGATGTAACTATAGTACACCTGGTTAGGGATGGAAGGGCTGTCGGCTATAGTAAGCAGAAAAAAACCGCTAAAAAAGTGAATAGTTCAGAGAGAGCGGATAAGTCTAAAAACGCCTACTTTCAGAGCCTCATAAAATGGCAAGAATATAATGCAAAAATCTATCGCAAGTTAAACTCTCATCCTAGCTATATATTTCTTAAGTACGAAGACCTCGTCGCCAACCCTCGCGCCAAGCTTACTGAAATTTTAGCTAAAGTCAACCTGCAATTTGAAGAACAACAACTAGAGTTTTGGCAAAAACCATGCCATAACCTTAGTGGCAATAGATGGCGTAAAAGAGTAATTCCAGGTACTCCTTATCCAATTCAACGAGATATTAGCTATTTAAAAAATATTCCTCTACACCAGTGGTGGATGAGTAATCTTAAAGCTTTCTCAGCCTTAAGAACCTTCGGTTATCCCTTAGTTAGAGAATCGATATTTGTTTAGAAAAAATATCTGCAAGAGTAAGGGCTTTTATATATTCTCCGAGTCTATTATTCACTAATAAGTAACTAAAATGTTTCCCAATTTCCTATGTATTGGCGCACAAAGATCAGGTACTAGTTGGCTGCACACAAACTTATCGAGACATCCAGAAATATGGATGCCTCCTATCAAGGAAATTCACTACTTTGATGAAAGAGAAACGTATAATTATCTGACAGGATTTCAACGGATAGCTTATGTTTATCGTCGTCAACAAAAACGCTGGCATCAAGTTCTTAAACACAAAAGAAATCAGCCAAAATTTAATTTATCTGATATTGAATTAAAGAGATTTTTATGGAAGACCAACTATTTGCTTAACATCCGTAATGATCAATGGTACGAATCTCTTTTTCACATGGGTGCTGGCAAAAAAATTGGTGAAGTAACTCCAGAATACTCAATTCTTAATGAAGATTCTGTCTCTCATGTTCATCAGCTTATGCCTAATGCCAAAATCATTTTTATGATGCGTAACCCAATTCAGAGAGCTTGGTCTCACTCTGTCAAAAAACTAGTTCGCGATCGAGGAAAAAAAATAGAATCTGTTACAGAAGCGGAATTTATTAATCATTTTGAAAATAGTAAATCCCAACTAAAAAGTAATTATTTAAGAACAATTAAAATATGGAAAAAATATTATCCAGAGGAACAGTTTATGACTATCTTTTATGAAGAAGTTACAGATTCTCCTCAAGAATTATTGATCCGTATATTTGACTTTATTGAAGTTTCAGTTTGTGATAAATGTCTAAAAAAAGCATTTAAAAAAACCAAAACTTCTGCTAATCCTGGATATATTCCCTCCAATCTTGCCAATCATTTAGCTCATATCTATTATGAACAAATTGAACAATTAGATAAAAACTTCGGTGGATATACTTCCACTTGGCTGAAGGATGCCAATCAAATTCTAAGTAAGTCAGCCTAATTAAAATCACCCCAAAAAAAATATAACAAATAGGAGCAAGACAGATGAATTCACTATCCACTCAAGAACCACAAGTAACCATTGTTGTCGTACCCCGCGAGCGTTTTAGTTGCACTCAACAATCTTTGGAAAGTATCTACAAATATACAGAAGTTCCCTTCAAATTAGTTTATGTAGATGGTAACTCTCCTGCCAAAGTTAAGAAATATCTTCAATCCCAAGCAGAAAACCGTGGATTTAAACTGGTGCGTACTGATTACTATCTCTCTCCTAACCATGCGAGAAATATCGGTTTGAGTCATGTGGATACAAAGTATCTGGTATTTTTTGATAACGATGTAGTCGTCTCTCCAGGTTGGCTTAAAGCTTTGCTAACTTGCGCCGAAGAAACAGGAGCCACAGTAGTTGGTCCCTTAGTGTGTGAAAAAGAACCAGTACATGAGATTATCCACTGTGCAGGAGGAGAAAGTCACATTGTTACCGACGTTAAAGGTAGAAGACATCTACGAGAAAAGATGTACAAACAAGGTCATCGAGTTGCCGATATGCTTCCTAAACTACAACGCACAGAAACAGAACTAGCAGAATTTCATTGTGTATTAGTTCGTAAAGAGATATTTGAGCGCATTGGAAATCTAGACCCCCAAATGCTCTGCACTAAAGAACATCTCGATTTCTGCATGACAGTTAGAGAGGCTGGAGGGAAGGTTTACTTTGAGCCTAATTGTGTAGTTACTTATGTACCTGGACCCCCCTTAGAATTAACAGATATGCACTTCTATATGCTGCGTTGGAGTGATGAGTGGATGGAGACAAGTCTAGAACGCTTACGCCAAAAATGGGGATTATCTGAGGATGGCTATTTTAAAACTAGGTACAAGAAAATTGGTTCTCGACGTAAACAAACTATTATCAAACCCTTAGTCGAACGTATCAAAAAACCTTTTAAAAAATTGGGAATTAAGAAAAAGTGGTTGAGAGAACAGTTACTTTCGTTCGATAAGCTACTAAATTGCTATCTCACTAGTAGTTACGCTCGTAAACATTTCCTCAACAAAAACAAAAATACTTTAATAGAACTACAATCCTCTACACCACAATCAAATTAACAATGAATAACCCTCTACTCAGCATTATTATTCCTACCTACAATCGTCCTCATCTTCTCCCCCGCGCTGTCAATAGTGCCTTAGCGCAAACCTTGGAAAATATTGAAGTAATCGTAGTTGATGATGCTTCTCCAGAACCAGTAAAACTTCCAGAGCATCCTAAACTTAGCATTATCAGACTCCCCCAAAATAGCGGTGGTGCTGCTGCTCGCAATGCTGGTGCTAAGGCAGCTAGCGGACGTTGGATTACTTATCTAGATGATGATGATCAATTGTTACCTAATATGGCAGCAGTATCTCTAGAAGCACTTAATAATACAAAATTACCCAAACCAGTGGCTGGAATTTCTGGAATTGAGGTTATTAATAGCAAAGGTAAGGTTACTAAAAAGCGATTACCACCGACTCTTCCCCTTGGTTCTTATTTCTGCCTTGAAAAAATTGAGCCTGGAAAATCTTTTCACTGTAAGCAAACCATGGTTGTTGAACGGGATGTTCTGTTAGGAATTGGTGGCTTTGACGAATCATTTCCCTCTCGCGTCCATACAGAATTGTTCTTAAGACTCAATCCAGTCTGTTCTATTTTAGGTTTGCCTGTAACAACGTACCGCTTATTTAAACATGAAGGTTCCCAAGTCTCAAAAAACTCTTCACTACGGCAAATTTCATTTAATCGCCTGATTCATAAGCACAAGGAGATTTTCCAAGCACGCCCAAAAGCATTTGCTAAATTTGTCCTTCAACACGCCCAGCGTTCTTACGAACTCGGTCAAACTAGGGCAGCCTTCTTTAACTTGTTATGGGCTATAAGAATAGCTCCCAGAAAGACCTTGTCTAAACTTAATAAATCATTATCGAAGGCAAAAAAGAAAGCTAAAGAGCGATCGGCCTTGCCTGTAAGCGGAGCGTAATCCCTCGTAGAACTGTCAAAAATAAATTAGGTTCATGTTGTCAATCATCAAAATGGAGGTCATATGATTACTGATATTCTAGATATGGGCGAACAAATAAATCTGCTTGGGCAGGTGGTTGTAGTTGGCTCTGGTATTGCGGGTGCAGAAGTGGCAACCCACCTTGCACACAATGGACGAGAGGTAGTGCTTTTAGAAAGTGGACGAGGTCAATTCGATCCATCGATTCAGGCATTGAACAATGTGACCTTTTTGGGCAAACACCATCGTAAGTTAGACCCAGATGCGAACTACCATCGATTTCTACCACCAGAATTACGGGGAACCAGTCGTATGCGTCAGTTCGGTGGTACAAGTAATATCTGGACGGGTAAATGGAAATACTTCGAGCCTTCGCAGTTTAGTGGTAGAGATTGGATTCCTAATAGTGATTGGCCGATCGGTTTTGACGATCTCTTGCCTTACTATAATTCTGCTGCTAAAGATTATGGCTTCGGCGATCTACAGGCAGAGGCTATGCGCACTGAAATTAGGGAATTTCGGTCAAAGCTAGCTGCTCATAGTTTAAGACTGAGCAGTTTTTATTGGGAAGAAAAACCCACCCGCACAGCAATACGCTTTGGCGATGAGATGCGCCGTTCGCAAAACCTGCACGTCGTCCTAGGAGCAACTGCTAATGAGTTAAGACTAGATGACTCTTGCCAACGGGTAACTGCAGTTGTTTGTCGTTCTCTTGAAGGTAAAGAAATTATAGTCGAAGGGGATGAGATTATTCTGGCAATGGGGGCATTGGAAACTGCCCGACTCCTACTAGCTTCTGATCGACAACTCCCTGGTGGTATTGGTAATGCCCACGACTTGGTGGGACGCTTCTATACTGACCATCTGAAACACCATACTGGAACATTATGGCCAGGACAATTGACTCAAAAATACGCTCATGAGATGCAATTTAAGCAGAAGCCACGTTTTTGTGTCTGCTTTTCTCTTGACGAGACAATTCAGAAAGAGCATAAGTTGCTCGAACACGCCTTGTACCTGAAGCCGATCTACGAGAAGTCAATGGATATCGTGCCAGGTCGTCCTACTTGCCAAGATAACTATGGTTTAGTTGTTGCCTATAGAGTTAACTTGGCATTTGAACACGTTCCTCACAAAGACAGTCGTCTTACCCTAGGAACAAAACTCGACGCACTAGGTCAACGCAAGCTAGAAGTTAACTGGTGCTTTACAGAACAAGATCGAGAATCGCTGCCAAAAATAGTCGAAATCTTAACCCCAAGAGTTGAGGAGGCTGGTTTGGGAACGATTGATTTTGGGGAACTGCCAAGCATTGAGAATATGACTGATGCAGCACACCAAATGGGTACTACTCGTATGGCTAGTCGTCCTGAAGAAGGAGTTATTGATACAAATTGTCGAGTATTCGGTACTGAGAATCTCTATGTGGCTGGTTCGGCAGTATTCCCCACAGGACCATCCTATTCACCCACCTTTACCATCTTGGCTCTGGCGCGTCGCCTCGGTGAGCACCTGCTCCAGAAGACACCAGCCAAATTAGTCCAACTCTCATCATAAACTTTTGTAGTTATTGTTTTTAACTGGAGGAAGATCAAGTGTCTGGGTTTTCTTCCTCAAACTGGATAGAAATGCGATCGCTCGACTAACCTTATAAGTCACGTGGGACAAGAGAGAAAATTTAATACATGAAACTCAATCTCTTGACAAACTAATAGGTTTCTATCCAAAAGACCTAGCTCTCAATCAAGTCAGGGCGTATCTAATAAATCTTTCTAGTTAAAAAAATTATAACTAAATCAAAATTTAAGCAAATTTAAACTTTTTAAGGAATATAATATGTCTTCGTCAACTACACTTCAATATAATATTCACTCCATCGAAGATTCTCAAAGTATTTTAAATACTCCTGCCAAAATAATTCCAGAAAAATGGGGAGGCAGAAATCCAAGTTTTTATAATTACGATCAATCTTTTATCGATGATCTATCCACAAAGTTCAAAGTTTTTACAGGTTCTCCTGAAGAAGTTAAAATTTTTAATGATGTGATATACATACCTGAATATTACTGTTTATATTCAAGTGATGGTTTAAGAATAGATTATAGCTGTTTATATAAGGGTCCAAAGCGAAGTAAGCTATCTATATCTGCAAAGAAAAAATCTGCAAAGACAAAAGATAAAATAGAACCACCAAATAAAATAACTCCTCCAAAGCAATTAAAAAAAATCTCTCAAAAATTTATTTATGTAAGTAGAATTCGCTCGCATTATGGTCACTTTTTGACTGAATCAATTGCTCGCTTATGGTATGTAGTTAAAGAGCGAGAATATTCAGTACTCTATCATGGTCAAGAATTACAAAAAACATTGATCGACTTATTTTTTGAATCAGTAAAATTAGATAAAAACTTATTTAGTTCTTTTAAAGAACCAGTTTTGCTGAAAGAAGTTATTATTCCCTATCCATCTTTTTCAATTCAATGTGAAGGGTTTGAAGTCCATAAATTGCTCCCAGAAAGTGTCGCTAAAAACTTGCTACCTAAAAAATTAAAAACAACTAGTCAACCACTGTACTTCTCCAGAAGATATCTTGATCCCAAAAAACGCTTAATTATTAACGAATCTTTACTAGAAGAGAAGTTATCTAAAAGTGGCTTTGCTATTGTTTATCCAGAAAAGCTGAGTCTTCAAGAACAAATCGAGCTTATAAATAAACATGAATTAATAGTTGGAACTCTAGGATCAGCACTGCATAGCATTCTTTTTGATATATCTTCTCAAAGAAATCTAGTGTCTTTTGGAACCCAGGAAGAGTTGAATACTAATTATTTGATAATTGACGCTATAAAATCTGTTAACTCAATTTATATTTCTGCACTTCAAAAAGACCCCAATTGCTTTAAAACTACATCAAATCGGAATCGAATTCTTGATTTAGATATTGCTATAAGTGGGCTACAAAAATTTGGTTTAATCTAGAGTATTTCTGTAAACTACCACAGCAAAATGAAGTGTAAAATATAGGCTTTCTAATAATCTTTTATAGCTAAAGCTAGGAAACATAGCTTGTAGGACTGCCAAAGATCAATTAGTATCATCATTGTGAGGTATTTAGACCTAGTGATTGGAATGCAATCATTTACTTATCTCGATATGCGGACGGCTTGTCCGTGAAAGTTTGTGGAGTAGTTAACCCGTTGTGTTGCTACTGCGGTTACAGGAAGTAATAAATAGTTTAACTTAGATTATTTAGGTTTCTCTATAAATTATAAAGCAGATAAATTTAGTTTGTTATTGCTTAGTTTTTTTTGCAGAATAGATGTCAAAATTTCTTTTAAAAGGAATAAAATTTGTCCCTGGTTTCCTGGCTTTATCACCGATAAATAATGTCTATGCTGCTCCTAACATAATAGAAGCAATAGAGGTTGGAACTCCCCTAGCCCAACTCTACACTCAAGAACCTCTAACTTTAGTAGCTAAACTTAATAGTGAACTCCCTTCAACTTCGCCAGAAGAACTTAACATTCTTGAGTGGGCAACTTCAGGAGTAGAACTCAACACTGAAGAATCTCTAATTTCAGTAAATCAACTCTCTAGTGAAGAACTGGTAACTACCTTACCTCAACTTGATACTATTGAACCTCTAACTTTAGTCGCTAAACTCAATAGCGAACTCCCTGCAACTTCCTTAGCACAACTGGATACCCAAGAGTCTCTAATTGGGGTAAATCAACTCTCTAGTGAAGAGGTTGGAACTCCCCTCCCCCAGCTTGATACTATTGAACCTCTAACTTTAGTCGCTAAACTCAATACCGAATCCCTTTACACTTCGGTAGCTGAAATATCAGAGATTAGTTTTAGCAATCGTCGATTTCCCAAAGTTGAATTTATTAGCGATCGCTATTGTCTCTCTCAATTCACTGACAATCTTAACAAAGTACAAGCTGGCTATCAACTTAATGAGGAACAAGATAACCCCCAGGAGTCTGATATTTCTGACCCATACTCTGACATGGCTGTCTCTAATTGTGAACCTAGCTCCATCGTTACAGAGGAAAATACTTTCTACCGAGAAGCAGAGATATTGACTAAGTCCAAGCAGGCTTCCCTAAACACCATGCTAGAACTTGGTTCAAGAGACCTGAAGGTAGCTGCTTCGCCCACCCAAGTAGCAGTGTATTCGCTACAGCCACAAGAAGGAGTATCTTGCAACACCAATGAGTTAGCTGTTCGTTGGGCTAGCTGTTTAGTTCCACTTAAGGAAATGATTGCTAATGATTCTGCTGATTCTGTCCCTAAAAACCAATTGGCTGCGATCAAATCTTCGGAGTCAATTTTCCCAGCACAATTGCCCAGTGTCCGAGGAGGGATCCAAGACCTGAAACTAGAAATAGATACCTTTCAACTCAACCAGATTTCTAGCAGACGTGGAATTAGCTTTTCCGAAAACAATCCTAGTTTTAGAAGTAGGCAGCGTCTGTCTTATAGAACTAGCTTTTCGGAAGGAGACAGTCTCAGAGTTCGTTGGCGACCAGAAGATTATCATAGTTTTTGGGATACAACTAAAATTGACTTACCACATGTGGAATTTGACAGAAATAATAACGACAATAGAAACACTCTCGAATTTAACAGTCTAGAATATCGACTAGACATAGCTCGTGGGACCAAACTTTACATTCAAGCTCTTGGTGGAGGTATTGATGACTTTGCCCAAGAACTTCATTTAGATTTAGGAGATACCATTTCTGATTTTGCAGGAGGGAATCCGATTATTGAGAAAGACGGTGAGAAAGGAATAGGTCTAGTTTACGATTTGAGTGAAGATATCACTTTGAGTTTAGGTCATACCATTGAAGATGTTTATGATGGTAACACTAGTATTGGTTCTGCTGCCTCGGGTACTATTGTCAATTTAGCCTTTACACCTGGTGACGTAGTAGGTCTTGGTTTAACTTATGTACGTTCCTTCAATAATCTTGATACAGGTATTGGAAGTGAGCGGGCTAATGAGCCTTTTGATGGTGATACTGATAGTTTAGTTGCCAATTCTTATGGAATGGAATTAAACTTTAACCTCAACTCAGATGTAACCATAGGGGGTTGGGTTGGTTTAACTCAAGCAGTAGCTAAAGACCTTCCTAATGAACCGAATGCAAACATTTTTAATTACGCGATCGCTTTAACTTGGGATAACATAGGTCATAAAGACAATATGGCTGGGATTGTAATTGGTCAACCGCCGAAGGTAATCAGCAATGATTTCGAGGATAATGTGGATACAGATACATCTCTACATCTAGAAAGCTTTTTTACTTTCAAAGCCACTGAAAATATTACTATTACCCCTAGTTTATTGATTATTACCAATCCAGAACACGATCAAAGTAACGACACAACTTACGTAGGCACAATCCAGATTAACTGGAATTTTTAAAATCTCAAAACATCGCTTGTATCCCAAAATTATTATAGGTAATAGGTATCACAAAGGTATTATTTCTCTGAGCCAGTGATTTGCACTAAGATACTACGACTACGAGAACCATCTAGTTCAAAAAAGAGAATTGATTGATAAGTTCCTAATGCTAATTCCCCGTTTACTATGGGGATAATCTCACTATTATTCAGCATCATCGCCATGAGATGAGAATGGGCGTTTTCTGGTTCATCGGGCGGAACATCTCGCAAATGGAGATCGTTGTGTAAATATTTATCATTGGGTGGGGCTAATTTTTGAAGATGAATTTTAATATCTTCTAGTAGTCTTACTTCATATTCGTTAATTGCTAAAGCTGTAGTAGTATGGCGAATAAATACAATAACTTGACCATTTTTTATAGAACTAGCTGTTAGTATTTCTTTGATTTGTGGAGTAATGTTATATATATTAATTCCTGGGTCAGTTTCGACAGTAATAGTTTGATTAATTATGATCATTTTTTACAATAAAAATATTACAGCCAAGTAGAGACAGACCTTAATATTTCTGGGATTGGGGTGTCTTCAGGAAATTCTAAACTAGTTTCGCGATCGCCTAAATAGCCTGATTCAGCAAAAGCTAATAACATTCTTGATAAAGCGACCCAAACCACAGAATCATATTCCCAATCTTGACCTCTACCTGTATAACAAGCAATGGATTTTAAAGCCCAAAAATAGCTATTTCTAACTACAGACCCACCTTTTTTATATTGAGGAAGATCTTGATAAGCAATTAATAAAATATCATCCTTTAGGGTGACTTTCATAAGCAAGAAGGAATGAGGAAGCACCATCCGCGATAAATCACCAAGAAATTTATTTCTTGGCTAATACCTCAAGTCCTCTCAAGAGGAGTGTTAAGTACCAAGCGCAAAATTATTTGTACATTTTCTATTCACTATTCACTATTGCAAGAATGCCTATTGCCTATCTCAACTATCTAATTAATTTTGCATAACTACTTATGTAGCTTTAATCACAGTTATAGTCTATTTTAATAGACTTATTATATTAGCCTGAAACTTCAGTTTTAGGCGGTATTGGTTCCAGGTGCAATATATGAGCTTGAGACTCTTAATTATCAATTAACAATACTGGTAATTACTAACTACTAATTACTAATTACTAACTACTAACTACTAACTACTAACAATTATCAATTGTTTCATAACTTACCTGCTTTAAGCATATGATAAGCCACTAGAAGTTGGGTAATTGCCAAAGGATAACTTTGCAGAATTTCTCCTGTTGTACCTACTACTTTACCAATTTCGGGATTTCCTTCTAGGCTACAAAATTGTCCTAAATAGGGTACTTCATTACATAATAGTCTTTCTAGTTCCTTAACCTGTTCTGCTGTAGCGTGTCCATCAATTTCTAAAACATCTACAGGTTTACCCATATCTCGGTCTAAACCTAGGCGAATAGCAGACCCTAAATGATTACCTTCTGCGTTTAAAATCTGACTAAAATCAGGGTGGGGAATAGTAGGACGCAGAATTAGACGCACATTAAGTAATAAGTCTTTTTGCTCTGGTTCAGCTTGGGGCGGATAAAATGAAACAATTGCATCAGCCCATTGTCTCTGGGGACGAATATAGGCTTCGGAGTCATGCTCTCTTTTTCTGAGTTGTTCTAAGACTTGTTCTTCAGTGTAGCCTCGTTTACGAGTATCCCGTTTAATTTTCCAGGTTGTTCGTAGGGATTCTGGGGGTGCAAGATATACTTTAACATCATAGCTACCTAGCATTCTACGAGAGGAATAGCCTAAGAGTCCTTCTACAATGACATATTTATTAGGTTCAATATATTCTGGGGGGTCAAATTCTCCAGTTGTATGATTATATATAGGTTTTAAAATTGATTGTCCTTGACGCAATAAATCTAGATGTTGCTCAATAATATCAAGATAGTTACAGTCTGGATGTAGGGCGGATATGCCCATTTCTGCTCTTTGTTTGCGATCGTAGCGATGGTAATCATCAGTACAAATTATAGTAACATTTTCTTCGCCAAAAACTTGAGCAATGCCTTTGGTAAGAGTAGTTTTTCCTGCTGCGCTATCTCCCACGATACCCAAAATTATGGGACGGTTAGTCATAAGCCCTCCTAAAGATAACTATAAGTCAAACAAATATAATATCAGTTAACAGTGGTTAGATGAAAAAAGCCACAACCACCAGAACCATATTAACTAGATAAAACATTCCTACTACTTGGGTTTCGCGCCAACCACTCAGTTCCAAATGGTGATGAAGCGGAGCCATCTTCAATAGTCTTTTACCTTTACCATTCTCATCTTTGGTTGCTTTATAGTAGCTTACTTGAGCAATTACTGACAGAGATTCGAGGAAGAAAATACCACTAACTACAAATAGAGTCCACAAATGACTACTAACTAAACCTATTCCTGCTAAAGCACCACCAAGAGCTAAAGAGCCAGTATCTCCCATGAAGACTTTGGCTGGGTTGCGATTATGGAGCAGAAAACCTAAACATCCGCCACTCATCGCCATACAAAATACTGTGAGATCGGCGTTACTGGTAGCAATAATTGCACCGAGTCCCCAAAATGCGATCGCGCTTGTTCCTGCTGCTAATCCATCTACTCCGTCAGTAAGATTGGTAGCGTTACTTTCTGCTGCAAAGACAAATCCTGCTAGGGGAAAAAACAACCATCCCAGAGCTAAATTAATACCTCCTGGTAGAGCTACAGTAGTAATATCAAAGGGTTTTTGCCACAATATCCAAAGACAAAACCCAACTGCGATCGCAACTTGCAGAGTCAGTTTCATCTTGGGGGAGATACCCTTATTAGATTGTTGACGTAAGATTTGCCAATCATCAACCCAACCGATGAAAGCATAAGCAAAAGTCACTAAACACACTGCGATCGCATCTGGGCTAAATTGGGAACAGAGTAAGGTAACGGCTATTACTACAGGAATAAAGAAAATCCCCCCCATAGTAGGAGTACCTGCTTTTTTGAGATGAGTTTGGGGTCCATCTTCCTGAATTACTTGTCCTGCTTTGATTTTACGCAAAATTGGGATTACCCCATAGCCTAAGATGCTACTAATAATCCCCGATAACAACAAGGGTAGAGTCAAGGATTGTTGTGGGGTTTGCCATGTCCTACTAATAAAATCAAAAAATAAGCTAACTAGTATCAGAATGCTACTTAAGACCATCAGTAGAGTGACACCAGATAGTTGAATTAGTTTGGTAGTTGAAGAGATTGATTTAGTATCCACAGCTTTATGGAGAACGATAATTTCAAAAAGGAAATAGGGATAAGGAACAAGGAACAAAGCAATTTCTACTTATTTGCTTCGTCCTCATAATTGATTCCTTATTTCTTCCCGCGTAATTGGTGTTTAATCTTCATCGTCAAAGTCATCGTCTTCAACAAAATCTTCCTCATTATCTAGTAGTTCATCTACATCATCGGGACTATCCTGCTGATCTTTGTCTAGGGATTCCCGAGGAATTAGACGATTATTGGCTTTCAACCAATCTAATAAAGAAGCTTCCTGTTTGAGAGGAATTACAATAGCTGGTTCATAACGAGGTTCTTGGGATAGAGCGGGATTTTTAGGATCACTCATAATAATGGTATCTAACTGGTTAGCGATCAGAATTGTAGCTTACATCAAATACTATCAACTTAATTTTTGATCAGGATAAAAGTTTCTTCTAACAATCCTAAGAGTATCAGACGTAGAGTATTTACTTGAATTGTCTCAATCGATTGTTGGGTAGTTTTGGCGATCGCCTTTAAGGACATAGAGCCATCTGCTAAGTTCCAAATTTCTCGTTCTAGGGGTAATAATTTGAGTTCTGGTTTTGCTGCTAAACATTTTACTCCTGAATTTTCTTCTGGTAAGTATTCTTGAAATCTATCCCAGTGGGTAATCCCTCTTAGGGCGTACATACTAGCTTGAGTCGGCTTTATGCAATTTCCTGTCATCTCCAACCAGGGAATAGTAAATAGTTGGTTGTCTAGCTCAAATAATTCGTCAAATTGAAACTGACCTGATTCTAGCTGAAACAATTGATAAACTTTTTTTAATTGCAACTGAAAGATCAGACTTAACTTTTCTCTAGTCAGTAGTTTTCTTTTATGGAGATAGATTCCCAAAGGAACTTTAGGAGGACAGAGAGTTCTTAGCTTCCTGGTAATTAGAGGACTTAAGAAGTTAAGATTTTCTATTAGTTCGATTAAGCCTCTGTGGTTAATGCGATCGCTGATTGCTACTAAATAACCATTGTGAAACCAAATAAAATACACTCCTTTTAATGACGATGTTGGAGTAGTGGAGATAATTTTCACTATTAAACGACCAGACTTGTGTTCTGCTTCGATGTCTCGAAATAACTCTGGTAAAGAAAATGGTTCTAGATAGCTAAGAATAGTCATATCAAGTCTACAACTTAATTTTGCCTAAATGTTCATAAGCAGCTTGAGTAACTACTCTTCCCCGATGAGTACGATTGAGATAGCCAATTTGGAGTAAGTAGGGTTCATATACTTCTTCAATAGTTTTAGCGTCTTCTCCTGTAGCTGCTGCGATCGCTTCTAATCCTACGGGTCCTCCGTTAAACTGTTCTATAACCGTACTAAGCACTAATCTATCTGTCCAATCTAGACCCCGAGCATCCACGTTGAATATGTCTAGAGCTTCAGCAGCTAAAGTTTGGTTAATAGTATCAGATTTTTCTACTTGAGCGTAATCTCTGACTCTTTTTAGTAGGCGGTTAGCAATACGGGGTGTTCCACGGGAGCGACGGGCGATTTCTTCTGCACCAGTTTCGGTAATTGTGACCATAAGAATTGCTGCGGTGCGCTTGACAATAAGAGTGAGTTCATCTATTTCATAGAAGCGTAATCTTTGAATCAAGCCAAAGCGATCACGTAAAGGAGAAGTAAGAGAACCAACTTTGGTAGTTGCACCTACTAGGGTAAAAGGGGGAAGGGGAATACTGCGAATTTTGGCACTCTGACCTTTACCAATAGTAATATCGAGTCGGCAATCTTCCATTGCAGGATAGAGTAACTCTTCCGCCATCCGATTGAGGCGATGAATTTCATCAATAAAGAGGATATCTCCTGGTTTTAGAGCAATTAATAGCCCTGTGATGTCTCTAGGACGTTCTAAAGCTGGTGCTGCGGTTATTTTGCAGTTTACCCCCATTTCACTAGCTAAAATCAAAGACATAGTGGTTTTTCCTAATCCAGGGGGTCCATACAATAGTAGGTGGTCTAAAGGTTCTTGTCTGACTTTGGCTGCTGCGATCGCAATATTCAGAATCTTTTTTAACTCTTTTTGTCCTATATAGTCGGCTAGTTTTTGGGGACGAATCCCATCTTCACTGCTTTGGGTTTCTTGTACTGTTATTTCACTAGATAAAAGACGTTCTTCTTGATTCTGTTGATCTGAGGTTGGAGAAGTTCTTTTCCTGGGGGTCTTGTTTTCTTGGGATGATCTTTTAATTGCCATTGTTTCAATTTGCCCATAAGTATTGGCGGGAGTATCGTAGTTATATCAAATTGCTCAATCATAGGGATTACAGTCCTCAACAGTTTGTCGAATAGTTCATCCCACAAGCCATAGGTTGTGGGAAAATATTGAGAATTTTGGCATAGCATCACTCTAATTGCTGTCTTATACAATCACGAAAGAGAAAGAGCGAAGGCTCTGTTTATACAAGAAGTCTATTATTCAGTAACAGGACAAACTGAACCCCCATTAAAACAAGCTAAAGATCAAGCCAAACCAGAAATTGGTGAGGTAAAAAAAAACTAGATAATACAGAAGATAACCAGGAAGATGGGTCAAAAAGCTTTGTAGATTCCATAAAAGATTGCTTTAACTAAACTGACAATATAGTTTTATTTGTCAGCAATCAAATTCTGCAATTCGAGTATTGTTGGCTGTATCTGAACTAGAATGGAGAAATTATTGAAAATAACAGAAGTAGAATTGCATAACATTGCAATTATTCTTAAGCTACTTATAGAAGGTGCAGCCCTCTGTATTATCGCTTTTTCAGTTATTAAAACTGTTGCCAAATTTATTCGCAGTTATCGAAAAAAAAACTCAGAAGAATTTTATCATGAAATTAGATTAGATTTAGGTCTATCTTTAGCACTCGCTCTTGAATTTTTATTGGCTGCTGATATTGTGGGAACAGCAATAAATCCTTCCTGGGAAGCTATTGGATTACTAGCAGCTATTGCTGGAATTAGAACCTTCCTAAATTACTTTTTACAAATAGAAGTTAACGAGTTAGAAGCGAAAAAATATAAGGATTCAATCAGTAATCGCTGACTTTCAGTAATCTTATACTCCGTGAGCTATTTTTTGTTGTCTTAGAAGTTTGAGGAGTTTTAAGTCCCAAGGCAAACTAATGATCAGGGTTAAAACTCCTAGAATTGCACGACTACCGTTGATTAGCATAAGTTCTTCTGTTAGCTCTATTCCTCCATCTTCCCGAATATTTTTGGTAATCCAGGGTTCTTTTTCAGATATTGCATAATTTGTAACGTCTAGAAATTCCATTGTTAATAGTTCTTGTAGTACTGGAATTGCTTTTTTTGTGGATAACACCTTTAGAACATCATGGAGCAATATTTTATGTTCATGAAGTTTAATTTTTCTTGTTCTAAGTAACCTTCGGAAATAATTTCTAGCTTCTGGAAGTGGAATTATTGGTGTTGCTTTATTATGATCGCCTATTACATCCAGTGATTTATCTTTGATAATATTTTCGATTTCTTTAGAAATTATCAGGTCTATATATGTGCCATCTAACATCTTTTTCCAGAGTTTGACTAGTTCTTTGGCGTTGGTTACTAGTTCTCTCTGATTTGTGAATTTTGTTAATGAATTTTGGAATTGGGGATTGTAGTTTTGTCTCAACCAATCACCGTAGCCCACTTCTTTGTAATGTTCAAAAATTAATCGTTTTAAATTATTTTTGAGCAAGTTTATTCTAATAGATGGATTCAAATAGGAAGTCGAAATTTGTCGCATTTGTTCGCCTGGTAGTTGTAGGATTTTGTGACATCTTCCGTACTAACCTATTTTCCTGAATTATGTACAGTACAAATGTAAGATTTGTTCGGTCAATTTGTGAAGCTTGCTCAAGCTTTGCGTTAAATAGAAAGCTTATATCTTGTATCGTTATTCACCTTGATTAACTCACAAGTACCAACAATTTGGTTATTGTGAAATGCTAGATATATATGTCCACCAGGCTGCAAAATCTTTTTATCTGGATAATATAGAAATCCATAATTACCATTGTTCTTTCTTACTACTTACCAATGACTTTTCCTGGTTGACTTACTTAATATCTTATCAGCCAGATAGAAATAAAAGGCGATCGCCTTTTATTTAGTTAATTTAATGACGCTTTCGTAATAAACTTTATTCTTTTTATATGTAGATGATTTACTATTTACATGAGCCATGTGATTTTTGACTACTTCTTTAAAAGGCTCTTTGATACTTGTAAATCCTATTGATAATGCCATTTCCATATAGACTTTATTTAAAGGTATTTCGATGTCTTTATAATAGGAAGACTGAACTACTATTAAGGCACTTTTACCTTTTTTCAAAACTCGATATATTTGAAACAAAATCTTATAAGCATCATCAAAATACTGAACTATATTTTTCCAATAATAAGTTTTTGAAGCTTTTGAAGCATGATTTTTTATATGTTCTAAAATGATCGTACAAGTTTTTCCCCAAGCATTATTTACCTGAATCTTATTTTCAGTAATTACGGGAGAACCCATCGTATTAACACGAATTTGTCTTAAATACTGACTATCTTTAAGAATTAGTATTTCTAGCTGAGTAGATATTGCATAATCAATACGAGTTAAATAAGGTGGAGAAGTTATTGTAGCATCAAAAGTATTTTGCCTGAAAGGAATTTTTCTGGAATCTGCAACATAATCATAGTGATAAATTATCTCGGAAGATAATAAAGGTGAATTTTTTAAATCATCGTGCATTTGATGACAAATCTCTGTAAAACTATGATTAACTTGGTCAATAGTGAAATTTTTTTTGAGATTAATTTTTTTAAACCATGTAGGATTAGAGCCTTTTTTATAACCTGATAGTTTTCTGGCAGTTCTAAATAATGCACATAAAAAAAAAGCTTTAATGGAATTTGAAATTAGCGGTGTATTGATATCATTAAATATTTTTATTGCTAAATTAGGAAGTTCAGGATACTTAGTTAAGTATATAGATTTTTTCAGAGCTAATATATTTTGAGCCAGCGATGATGTCATAAAATTATAAAGCTCATGATCCCATTCCTCATCTTTTTGAATAGTAATAGCACGATTGACTATTTTTTCTTGTAATCTAATCCTATATTCATCTAGTAACTTAATTACTAATCCAGATTTTGCTTGAGCAAAATAAGACATCACAGGATTAACATCAAGCCCTACTGAATAAATACCTTCCATTTCACAGACATAACCCGTTGTACCACTTCCACTCCAAGGGTCTAAAATAATATCGTTAGGGCAAAGCTGTAAATAATTGATTGCGCTACGAACAAATTGTTCTGAATAACCTGCATAGTAAGGATGCCAAGCGTGTACGCCTCCTCTTTCGACTTTGGTTCTTTTGGCACTTTTTAGTGTAGATACAGTCTTACTCATTCTTTTAATTTACCTGCTTTTCCTAACAAAAGTTGAACTGCTTGTTCAATTGAAGAGTTAGATTCATTAGCGAAAAAGATACCATCTATATTTGGATGACTCAATCTACTAATAACATTTTGATGTTGTGAAGGAAACGGATAATAGATAATTGTAAAAAAATATCCGTTAGGGAACTCTAACTTAAATTTAGTTGATTTATTAATGATTTCATCGGCTCTTTTATGAATATCCCTTGGTGATTCGATTCTTTTGATATCAATGCCAATATTTATTTCATTTTCCGAATCTGGATAAGCTGCATCTAATTCAAAAATTTCATTTTGAGAACTAAACTTGCTTTTTTTAAATAAAACCAGAGAATTACTATTTAAATGCTCAATAATTCTTTTTTCCCACCTTCCTTTATTGGCTCTTAATTCTTTATCCGTCCAAAAATATCTATCTAACTCCATAAGAGCAGGAATAGCAATTTCTTTGGGTAACATTGGTTTAATATAGCCAGCAATCGTAGCAGCCTTGGTTTTACTTATTTTATTGGCGTAAGTATCTATATTTAACTGTAAATCCCTTGCGATCGCTCTTGAAGCAACATTAATACAAGCAAGCACCGATTTGATCAGTATTGGATAGTTAAAAAAGGCATTTGCCAACTCTTCAGCAGATAATTCATCAAAAAGAATATATTTAACCTGTCGTATTTCTATACAATCTGCAAAGGCATTTTCCAGAGCTTCCTGTAATTGTTGAATTCTATCTGATGATGGATTGGCAGCTTCTAACTGTTCGCGATGATTGCTATATCTTTCTGATTCTGACATTACCCGCTTGATTTATTCCGCCTTTCTAGAATATTGCACTTAAGACTGCTATTCCTCCTGAAAAAGAACAATCATGAACTTATCTTTAATTGATCGAGGACAAAAGCGTATTCAAAGGCAATTTCTTTAAGACTTTCATAGCGTCCCGATGCACCACCGTGTCCTGCACTCATATTGGTTTTGAGTAACAATAGATTATTGTCGGTTTTGAGTTCTCGTAATTTAGCTGTCCATTTAGCTGGTTCCCAATATTTAACCCGCGAATCATTTAAACCTGCGGTAATTAGTAAGGCGGGATAGTCTTTAGCGGTAACGTTATCGTAGGGTGAATAGGATTTGATGTAATCATAATATTCTTTCTGATTGGGATTGCCCCATTCTTCCCATTCCAATACAGTTAAAGGTAGAGATGTATCTAAGATGCTGGTCAATACATCTACAAAGGGAACCTCTGCAACAACAACTTTAAATAAGTCGGGACGCAGATTCATTACCGCACCCATCAGTAAACCTCCAGCACTACCGCCAGAGATGACCAGACGATCGCGATTTGTCCATTTCTCAGCAATTAGATGTTCTGCACAGGCGATAAAATCGGTAAAGGTATTCTTTTTGTACAAAAATTTCCCATCTTCGTACCACTTGCGTCCCATTTCTTCTCCACCGCGAATATGAGCGATCGCAACTACGAATCCCCGATCCAATAGAGAAAGACGCAAAGAAGAGAAGGTAGCAGGATAAGGATAGCCGTAAGAACCATAGCCATTTAACCACAGGGGATTAGAGCTATCTTTATTGATTCCTTTTTTATAAACTAAGGAAATAGAAACTTCTGTACCATCTGATGCGGTAGCGGTTAATCTCTCACTGGCGTATAGAGTGCGATCATATCCCCCTAATACTTCTGTTTCTTTCTTTAATTCTCTTTCCCCTGTTTCCAAATCGTAATCGAAGACAGAAGAAGGAGTAATCATGGAACTATAACCAAAGCGAAACTTGGTAGTATTGAATTCAGGATTGTTTCCCCCAGAAAAAGAGTAAGTTGGTTCAGGAAAAGTTAGTTTTCTTATTTCCCCTGTTGCTAAAGTTTTTATTTTCCCTGTGGGTAATCCTCCTTCCCGTTCGTATATAACTAAATAATCTGCAAAGCTATCAATTCCCTCTAGCATCACCTCTTCTCGATGGGGGATGACAGTTTTCCAGTTACTTTTATCTGGGGAATTAACTGCTGTTTCCATTAGCTTAAAGTTAATCGCCTCTTCGTTAGTAACAATATAAAAGCGATTGCTATGATGTTCTATGGAGTATTCGATTCCTGTCTTACGGGGTTGAAATAGTTTAAACTCGCCACTGGGATTATTGGCATCAAGATAATGCACTTCTGAAGTAACTTTACTGTCCAATTCCAGCAAAAGATAAGCACGAGAACGAGTCTTATCTATACTGAGATAGTAAGCTTCATCATCTTCCTGATATACCAAAACATCATCACTAGGATTGCTACCTAAAATATGTCGCCATAATTGATAAGGACGATTAGTATCGTCTATCTTGGTATAAAAAACAGTCTGGTTATCGTTACCCCAAGCCAAAGAATAATAGGTATTAGGAATAGTCTCTGAATAAAGCTTTTTTGTAGCTAAATCCAGAAAAAAGAGAGTATATAGCTCTGCACCTGTTGTATCCGTCGAATAAGCTAAAATTTGCTGATTGGGACTAACTGCGATCGCTCCCAAACTAAAAAACTCTTTTCCTGCTGCTAATTCATTTTCGTCTAATATTATCTCTTCCTGTGCATCCAAGCTCTGATACTTACGACAGAAAATCTCATATTCTTTACCTTCTTCAGTACGAGAGTAGTAGTAGTAATCTTGTAGGCGATAGGGGACAGAAAGATCAGTTTCTTTAATCCGTGAGAGCATCTCATCGTAAAGAGATTTTTGCAACGCTTCTGTATGCTGCATCATCTCTTTTGTGTAGTCGTTTTCAGCTTTTAAATAATCAATAACTTCTGGATTATCCTGTTGGCGCAACCAATAGTAGTGATCAATTCTCTTATCTCTATGAGTTACCAATTCTTGAGGGTGTTTGGCTGCTATGGGAGGAGTTGGTTTCTGAGTCATATCTAAAGATTTTTATCCAGCTTTGTTTTTTTTGAGTAGAGTCGATGGAGAGTATTATAAACAATAAGCTATTCAATTATGTCGTTATATTAACGACACAAGAGACTCAATGAACAATGGTATTGAAACACAGATTCTTAAAGCTGAGGAAAGACTCAGACTTGCTATGCTTAATTCTGATGTGAACACTCTCGATCAATTGCTTGCACCTGAACTAATTTTTACAAATCATCTTGGTCAAGTATTGAGCAAACAAGACGATCTTCTTGCCCACCAATCTGGAATAATTAAAATCAAAGAGTTAAAACCTTCTGAGCAACGTATTCAACTTAGTGGAGATGTTGGGATTGTTTCCGTCCGAATGCGTTTATTAGGGAGCTATGCTGATACCACATCTGATAGCGATTTTCGATTTACCCGTATTTGGATTCTTTCTTCTGATGGTAATTGGCGTGTCGTCGCTGGTCATTCTAGTATCGTGGTTAGTTAGGTACAAGTCTATTTTAAATAAGCTTGCTTAAGGGAATTGGGGATAACCAGCAATCAATGAACTCTTACGAATTAAACTGACTCAGGCCAGTATCAAAAAATGCTAGATTTGCTGATAATCAGGCTAAAAATCGGATATTTAGAGAAAATTACCAGGAATGGGAAGGATTTAAAGCGATCGCCCATGAGGTGAAACCACTATTGTTCATATAATATCGATTAATCATCAAAAAATCTCACTTAAATCTAAAATAAATCCAGGTAAGACATCTTCTCCTGATAGAGTTTGAGGATTATTTAAAATCTCTACTTGTTGCCCAACTCTATATATTTCAACTGTTTTTGCTGATGGCTCGATTAACCAACCCAGTTTAACCCCATTATCTAAATATTCTTGCATCTTTGCCTGCAAGTCTTCGTATCTTTGATTTTTAATATCACTAGGACTTACTAATTCAATTACAAAATCAGGAGCAAGAGGAGGAAAACCTTGTTTTTCTTTTAAAGTTAAACTATTCCAGCGTTCTAATTTAATCCAACTAACATCGGGACTTCTTCTGGCACTATTAGGTAAGACAAAAATTGTAGAAGAATCAAAAGCTACTCCAAGTTTTGTTTGACGATTCCAAATGCCGAGATCGATATATAGATTAAAGTTTGTCTCTCCAGCTTCACCACCTGTGGGACTCATGATAATTAATTCTCCATCTTTAGTTAACTCCATTCGTGCTAGTTGTTCCACTTGTGCAAGTTGCTCAAATTGTTCTGGAGTTACTTTAAATCCCTTGGGAATAGCGATGGCTTCCATGTTGTTTTTGAATTAATCTCTTTGATTATTATTTTAACGAATGCTTTAGTGCATCGATATTTGACGATTAAATTTTACTTAGATTTATAATCTTTCATTTAAAACTGAATATTCTTCTATCTGTTTCATCAGATGTATAATTGCAGGCAAACTTAACGCACCATCATAATTAATGCAATCGTAACGCATTTCATGAGTCAAGGCAGCTAAAGCCCAAGGTTTATCTTCTGATTGACAACAAGCAACAGTAATTTCTAATATATTGGGCATGGGAGTATTGGTAGTGGGTGATGGTGATTTTGTTGTGTTGTTATCATTGACCCAACTAGTTAGTTTTGATAAATGACGATTAAATCTTTGAGTTTTTGAAGTGTTATCTGTACTGTAAAAAATACGGTCTGTTACTTGCCACAATCCTTTACTATAACCAATAGTATAGCCTTCTTTATTTTCAGCAAAATATTGTGGTGTTTCGCTTTGATAGCGATCGCGCAAACCAATTATTCTTAACCCTGGATATTCTTTCATTTTAATAGCTGTATCAGTTTGATTAAGTTGTATTTCGTCTCGAACAATATTTTTATTGGTTAAATAAGACCAAAATCTTCGAGAGTTTTGTCGGTGAGCAAAGAAAATGAGATTATTATTTTTGCCTAAAGGTAATATTTCATGATAAATAGTTGTACTAATAAAATTTGAAACTTTGTCAGAACCTTTGGAATCATCTTTATTCTCATATCCATGAGCCTCACCTGTAGCTAAAGCTTCAAAAATATCTTGATACGAACACCAGTCTTTTAACCCAGGAGCAAATACTTTAACATCAGAAGCTAAAGTTAATTTTGCGGGTGTATAAATAAATATTGGTAAGTATTCAGTTTTTCTATTTAGATTTTTATTATTCGTTTTATTTCTTTGAATTACCCATAATGCTACATAGTGAAAATTATTAAAGTTATATTCTTCTTTCGATTTATCATCTATAAAAGTTAAATCTGAAGTTGGAGGAAGCAACAACAATTGACGCAGACCATCTAAAATAGCAGATTTAGTTCTATGTTCCACATTACTTGCTTCAGCTTCAGGAACTAAAAATTGTGACTTCCAACCTAATCTCGCATGACCCCAACGTAATGCAGGTTTTACGTCTTTGTAACTAGGGTTAAAACTATCTGCTCCTTGTAATTCTATATAGGCTATTGCAGGTTTTTTGGTTGCTTCTATTTGATCTGCTAATTCTTCTGCTCGTTGTTGTATTGCTTCTATTGCTTGGTTTCTTCTTTCTATGGGAAGGGGAGTTCGTAATTCCCCTAAATATTCTGATTCTATTTCAACTATGGAACTGTCTATAAATTCATATAAGTAAGTTATAATTCTTTCTCTAGTTGTTTCTTCTTGATACCAAATATGAACTTGTATGTTTTGTTTTCCTAATCTAGTTTTAATTAATTTAACAACTTCTTTCTGTAGCTCTTGCTTTTTCTTTGTTAATTTCTCTATAGTTTCTGGTGCTTTGTTTTTTTCTTTTTCTAAATCGTTGATAACTTCTAATAAATCTAAAATAGGATTATTAGTATTTTTACTAATTTTATATCCTACTCTTTCAATTCTGGAAAATAACTCTAATTCCGTTAATTCTTGAGAAATACTATTTAGTAAAGATTTGCGATCGCCTGGTGTTAATCCTGGGTTGATTTTAGAATTAGGCTTAATACCATTTTTAAAAACTATGAGCAGTTGCTCTTTAAAATTTAAAGGGTCGTTGACAACATCTTCAGCATTTTCTGGAAGCTGAATTAATCCTGTTTGTTCGAGCGCAGAAGCTAAACGAGAAATCCAGCGATTATGCCAAACTGTTTTTTCTTCATTATTTACATTTATTGTTTCTGAATAGGTGTTAATTTTAGTTACAGTAAAACTAGTATTTTGTCTATTTTCACTATCTTTAATCCAAGGTGAATTTATCTTTAAATAAACACTAGAATTATAATCTTTTTTCAAGATGCTCTTACTACTCAACCATATTCTGACACCAAAGTCACAGTTAATAACAGGATAATCTTCCCAAGCAAAAGTCTGAATGTAAAAAGAAATAACAATAGAATAAAGATAGGTAGATTTCTTTTGAGTTTTGGCTGTAGTGTAAGTATATTCGAGTGGTTCTGAAATTAATTCCGAACCGTTAGCCGTAGGTTTAATTGTGCGATAGAAAGTTAATTTTTTCTCACCATCTCTAGTTTTTATATTTAGAGTTTTACCTGTTAATTTATTGACCAGATAATCGGGGAAGAGAAAAAAAGCAGCATCACTATATTTAGCAGTACCGTTATTTTCCTTATTCCATTGACTTAACTTAAAAGTTTGTTGAGTCCATACTAAATTTGATGCTCGTAAAGCTGCGATCGCATTTGCTTTAGCTTCCTCACTTGCTTTATTAAAAGCTCCTAATATCCAGTCAGATACAAGAGCAAGCAAAATATTATTAATATCAATTGGATTATGGCAATATAACCAAGGTAGAGAATAAAAGTTTTGCCCTACAGAATTAATATAAATGACTTCATTATAAGTCTGAATTAGATTATTAAGAGATTGAATAGGAAGACTTACATAACCATTTTTAGATGGAGGTTGAAGCGGAAATAATATATCTCTCCAGTGGTTAGGAAATAAAGCAGTCCAATAACTGACTATAATATCTTCATTGGGTTTAATTGTGTAGGTGCAGAGTTTTAAGTAATCGAATTTTGCCATTATGGTAGAGCTTTATCTAGGGGAAAATAAAAGTTACTGTAAAGTGCTTTAGCAATTTCTTGTTCTATTGCTGATTTGTTACTGGATGGATCGAAATAAGGTTCAAGTTCTTGACGCATAAAAGGTAAAAGATCGGCAAATTTAGCATCGCAAAAATAAACACGAGCAGGACAACCTCCCCGATTTAAACGTCCAATCACTTGATTTAAAACAACCAGTATATTCCAGGTTAATGCTTTTTTGTCTTGTAAAGGCAGACTAGAAAAAATTAAACGAGTATTTAAGATTCTGCTCCATTCTCTAAATGCTTGTTTTCGTAGTGCTGTACCTAAAGTTATTAAATCTAAATTATTGTTACACCACGATTGCAATGTTTTACTATCGTTTAACTTATCTATTGTCCAACGATTTAGCATTTGCACGCATAAATTTAGGTCGTCTGGTCTCGGATGAATACGGACTAAAAAGTAACAAGTACCGATCGCAGCTTGGTCAAATTCGTTTAAAATATTATGACCTCTTTCTACAGCTAAGAGTGGTGCTACTAAAATCCAAGCTTGATTCATCTTGGGAAAATCCTCTACATTCCCCCTTCTTACTGACTCAAACTCAGAATTGATTTCACTTTCTTCTGTATTGTCTGGAACTAACCGTACTACTTGACCTTTCCAATCAGGACGAACTTCTTTAACTAAAAACTCTTTAACCAATTCAGCTTCATAATAACTACCCGTTAGCAATAAAATTCTTTTCCTTCCTTCAGGAAGACTATCTCTTTCTACTTCTAAAGGACTTAAATTAATCAAACCACTAGGTTGCGCTAATTGTTTAATTAATTCTTGCAATGCAGATATACGATCTTGTCCTTGTAATCCAGAAATGACTATCTTATCTTGGCTACTATTGCTGTAGTAAAAAGTTTTCAGAAAAAACTGACTTCCTTGAATAATATTTTCTACTGTTTTTTCATTAGGCTTGAGTATGCCATTTACAGGTACTTGAAGGTGAAAACCTGGAGACGCATCAGCCCAACTTGTTCCTGACATTAACAATACATTAGGACCAACAATACCTTCATTTTTATATAGTTCGTGAAAGTGTAAAGTAATCCAGCGTCCGACACCTTTGCATTTAAAAAATCTCAAACTATTATTTCTGTATTGATAACCCAGAACATTACCTTGAGGAGATACAGGAATTACTGGATCAAAATCTAGTGGTGGTTTATTAAGTAAATTACTAGCATCCATTCCAGTTTTAAGGACATTATCTACCAGAGTAAATCCACCTAAAACTCTTTGTAAAGTTTGAGATAAAGAATAAATTAACAGGGCAAACTGCAATTTTTCTAACATCTCCTCCCATTTATTATCATCCCAAGGAGCAAATACTTTCTTGTTATTTTGTAGCCAATTTATTAAAAGCTCGTTAGCACCATCTATATCTTCCTCAATAATTAAATCTTTAGTGACATCTTTGAGTATTCGATACTCAGCTTGATATTGATTTTGTTCGTTTTGCAAATAGCCTTTTACTTTCTCGATGAGCTTGTCATATTCGCTTGTTTTTCCATTACATAATTCTTTTGCAATACTTTCAAATAATGTTAGTTCGCTAAAGAAAGAACCAAAACTATCCAGCCAAACTTGCAAAGAATAAGCACCAGAACGTTGCAATAAATGAACGACTTTATCTGTTGTACCTTGCAGCTTTCTATGATTAGTATTCCAACTATCAATTAGCTTATTTTGTAAAGGAGAACGTCTATTATTTTGCAAATTTTCAGCAACTTTAGTACGAAGCTCATCTAAAAAGCCAATCAATTCTTCATTAGGGCTAAAAATACCGTCTAAATAAACCATTCCTCGATCTACTTCGTCCCAGATAACTAGATCGCTTCGACGATAAATTAATTCTCCATATCTAAGATTTTCTCGGTTAATTTGTACTGGTACTTTACTATATAATGCACTAGCTGGCGTAGCCAACCAAATATCAGCTTCTACTAAATCTCTTGCAGCTTTGTGAGTTGGACATACAGAAAAAAGTGGACAAGCAAACTTTTCTAATTTATTACTATCTTCGTCTTTTTTATACAAGGATAAACAAGGATATTCTCTAGGTGCATTAAATAAATTATTAAGTTGGTCATTAAGCGCACAGCCCATACTTACCCATTGAAACCCCTCGTGATTTTGGATAATTCGATTATCGGGGTTATCCACTAAAGAAGCACGATGCAGACGATTTAGATGATTGTGACGGTTAGATACTCCCAAAATAGGTGCAGCTTTAAAACCTAATTGAAGAAATAGTTGCGCTCTCTTTAACTGATCGATTACATCAGGTACAATTAAAGTAACGTGACGCTTATTTATAGCAGCCCAAACTGCTAACACTTCCATTACGGTAGATTTTCCCGCACCAACTGCACCTATTAAATTAAATATACCGTTTACTATTAATATTTGAGCTAAGAAAGTTTGATTACCATCAATTAACTTTAATTCAATTTCCTTAAGTCTCTTGTGCCAATTTTTAGGCTTTTTTCCGCTCTGTTCCCATTGTCGATCCATCCAAATAGCAGTCTCAACTAACTCTTCCCAAGTAACAGCTATTTTTGTTCTAGTTTTTTTACCATCTAAGTTATGAGATGAAATTTGATTATTACGAGCCAAATTAGCAAACTGCTCTGAAATACTAATGCGTTGTTGAATATTATCCTGATAAACTATGTAATCACCTTTAGTTGCCCATTTAATTTCTCTGTCTTGATAATCTAATGTTTCTGCCGTAGTTTTAAGATAAACATCAAACCGATCTGGAACTGCTACTACAGATTTTATTTTTACTTCTCTAGACTGTAAATCTATATTATATCCTCGGAGATACTCAGGAACTTTTAAGTAAGAATCTAATTCTTTTTCCCACTTAAATCTCCCTCGAAAATGATTTAAGAGATGACGAGCATTAGCTAGTATATGTCTCTGTTCTTCTGTTAAATCATTTATTTCTGGAACAGGTAACTCATAGCCAGTTAAAATAATCCACAATTTATCTACTATGGGATGTTGCGAAAATAGTTTTGTTATGACAAACAAACTTAATTCTATTTCCCAAAATACAGATTGAGCGGGATATTGACTCAACCAAGATATATTAGTATCTTTTAAATATTTTCTTAGTTTCTGAGATATTTTAGACTTCCAATCACGATTACGCATTAATTTTATCCAAGTTTTTCTTGACCCGAGATACCAAGTTTTTAGAGTAAACAACTTGTATATCTTTCCTGCGATAATGGTTTTTTAGCGACCTAATATAATCTTCCTGTTCCTTATGTCTGCGATCTGGAATTACATAAAAAGCCTTATCCCATTCTGGTTGAGGAGGAAAGGAATCAGAATTAAGTTTTTGAGCTAAAAGATAAGGATTTTTCCAATCTTTAACATCAATTGCCCATTTTTCATTATTGCTAAACGTTACATAAAGATCGTGTTTATCGTATTCTTTCCAAATCTCCACTTGCAAGTTAGGAGATATTTTTTTGAGTTTTTCTTCTAACTCTAATTCTGCTTGACCAGGAAGAGTAATAAAGCGATGAACTTCCTCATGTAGTAAATAAAAGGGAGGTGTACCTTTAACAGCTTGAAATTTAGGTTTATATTTTCTGCGACACTTTTTATTCTTACAAACACGTTTGCCTTCTGAATTTTTTACTATTAAATATCCACAGCGATCGCATTGATATAATTTATCATCAATAACATATATTTCAGGAATTTCTTGATATATTTCCTCAATCTCTGAAGCTAACCTAGGAACTTTATTTCTAAAGTTTTTCTTGCGTAGATAATCTAAAATAGAATTAGAGCGATCGCACAAAAAACCTCTAAAATCAATATACATTTCTGGATTTTGCTGAGACTGACAAAGTGACATTACTTTCCCTATCAGCTTTTTCTGAAATGCACCATGTTCTTCTATTAATTGACTTAATTCTTCACAAAGTTCTGTTGGCTCTTGTTTGTACAATAAGTATTCTTCATTCTCAATCAGTTCTTCAGATATATTTAGGTTCCACTCCGATAATGATTTATGCTCGCACCATCTAACTAATTCAACCAAACTGTATGGCGGGGTTTGTTCTTGTTGAATATAAAAATTTAAGAGTTTATTATATCCTTGCTGTAAATATTTTGGATAAGGAAATTCAAAGTTTTTACCCGATTCAACTTTTTGATATAAATCTATTAATCCTTTGCAAATTAGAGTTAACAGTAATTCTGGGGATTCTAATTGAGTCATATAGCAATAAAATCAGCTTATTGGCATTATATAAGCTAAAATTGTAAGTTTCTAATATGAGATAACCTAATTCTAGTCTTAATTCATCTTCAGGTTCTAGCAGTGTTAGACGAATTATAGATTTGATTTTCTGCCCGATAAGCTGATGAGCTAGATGAAGATTGTTACTTATATATTCTGACGATGAAATCATATAAGATAGCTCATATGTCAAAAGTTTTACCTCTTCCTGAAGGAAGAGGATTCAAAAAATTACTAGTAATTGATCTTCGATCTAGTCTCAACTTCGACTATGCAACAGCAACAGAATGCCAACTACCATGAAGACCATAGGGAATATGGTGTTTCAGATGCAATAAAGCAACAGCCTCGACCGCTAAATTCTGTCCATCGAGAATTGCTAAACTAGAACGGTGGTTCTTACCGTCATAAACTAAAGTTAAGACCCATCCTTCATCTTCTGCTACAGCATTGGGCTTAGGCACAAAAATCGGTTCACTAACATAACCGTGGGGTGCAAAAGAATGTAACTGACGTTCCCCCGTCTCAAAATCTAGTTTCAAAATTGCTTGCAAGGGTCCATTCCTTCCAGTATCTTTATGGGCAGCACCAATAAATAAGTAACGATATTCTCTTCCTACCTTATCAGGATTAAGAGTGGGAAACTCACAGCAGCTACTTTCAACTAATTTTCTTGCTACACTTCCATCAGCCAGATTAAGAGTAAATCGCCACAGTTGTCCAGGGTCTAAGTTATCAAAATCTACTTCTTTATAATTGGCATCAGGTTGTACTTGAGGTAGAGAAGGATAAGCAATTGAATCTATACAAACCTTATTCTCAACTTCAAAAGCATTAGCGTGATGAAACACAAAACCCGACTCCACACTAAAGGTTTTAACTTCTTTGTTCTTGGGGTCACGGGGAATTAGTACCACCCGAGTTGGTTTATTCGGTTGAAACTCTACACATTCTCCTGCACCTCTTAAACCTAAAAGGAAAGGAAAAGGATTAAAGTTAACAGGGTTTTGGAAGAAAATACAATAGTTAGGGGTAATGGCAAAATCGTGGATAAAAGAGAAACCAGGAATAATATGGGAATGACGGCGCAATAGTTTTCCGTCGGGGGCAATTTCAAAAATAGTAATCTTGCTCGAAAGTCCTGGTTCAACAGAAAAATTCACTAAGCAAGGTTGACCGCCATCTAGTTCACAACTCGGATCTACCCAAGGATGAGCAGAAAAAGCATCTCCTGGTTGTAAGATGCCATCAAGATAATCGATTCCTATAGTTTCTAAGGTATGAGGGTTTAGGGAATGGGGTTCGGCTGCTTCCCAAAGAGCTAAGAGTTTATCCCCCCAATAAATCACGTTAGTATTTGCAATATTTTTAAGCTTGATATCAAAAATGTTATTGAGCCAACCACCAGGCTTTTGCGTCCCAAAAACTCCTCGATACAAGATTTTTTGTGCTTCTTGTTCTTGAAGATAGTATTCTGTTCTAACAAAGCGATTACGAAAATGAGCTTTACCGTCTTTGAAGCTAAAGGAACAAATCATGCCATCTCCATCAAAGGGATGATGTATTGGTGTTCCAGCAATATCCAATAAACCAGGACCATTGCGAAATAGTGTTCCTTCTAACTCTGGGGGAATCTTACCTTCAATGTCTTCTATATAATATTCCTGTTCTTTCGGCTGAGATTCATAGCCTCTCTGCCATTCTTGAACATAATAAGATTGGTTTTTATCGAATTCTGTGATCGCCTTATTCATCTTTTTCTCTCAAGGAGACCCTCACGTCCCATAATGGGAGGAATTGAGAGTCAGGGTTTATAAAAAAGTGCAGGTTTTTTGAGTGGAAACCTAGCTTTAAAACCTCTCCCACCTCACGGGGTAAAGTTTGCCTCGTCAAAGTTAACGGTCGGTACTATCCAAGCAGCACTAGCTCCGGGATGGGGGCTTTTATTAGTCAAGGGATTACAGCAAAGGTAGTTATAACCTTTGTACTAAGCCCCCATTCGGTGCCCAATACACTTGTTTAACCACTTGGTTCTAGAGCATGGAGCACCTCACGCACTCCAAGGTAGGAACTTTAACGCTTACCGTTAACGTAGATCGTCGCGCGATCTTAGACTGGTCAACTTGGACTGTATTTCAAGCCCCCGCTAGAGGCGGTGGGTCGTTGACGAAGTAATATTAATTAGTCCATTTACAGAATAGATAAAGAAGACGCTTTGCGACAAGATTAAGTTGGTCAAAAAAATTACCCTGGGCAAGGCAACTGGGTGAATTTCTTTTTAGTTAAAAAACAGACCCTCTTAGGTCTGCCTTGGTTTTTAGTACCCCCAAGGGAATTCGAATCCCTGTCGCCTCCGTGAAAGGGAGGTGTCCTAGGCCACTAGACGATGGGGGCTTGAGAACTGTCGCAGTTTTTGACCTTCTTGTCGTTTACTGGCAACGTCTTTAAATATATCTATTATTTTTATGCCTGTCAAGATTTTTTGCCAATTTTTTTTGAACAAGCTATTTTTCAAATCTTCCCATGCCTTAATTGTCTAAGACGCTGTTGAGCCACAGGATCTAGAGAATGAAATAAGAAACGACCCGATGATTTTTTTGCGGGTCGCTTTTTCCGATTTAATTTACGAGCCGTAATTTCTACTTCTCCTGCTAATCTTTGAGCGGAGATACATTCTGCCCCATAACCTGTTACTGTTAATCTCTGAGCGCGATCGCTCGTAGCCACAATAAGACGAGAATATTCTGGTTGATAGGGATTGCGTTTAAAAGCAGCACAAGATTTTTCGATGTAGGTGTCTGCTGTTTCTGCAAATTCTGTAAAATAAACCGAAACCAGGGATGTATAGTCTTGAGTATGACTCGGGGTATTTTGATAGTGAGCATCAAAAACTATTTTAGTCCGATAAGAAACCATGGGAGCATAGTTAATCAAGGACTCTATGAGAATTTCTCTGGCAGCATCTAGACCGTAGCGATCGCGACTTTTTTTCAGGTCAGACCAACTACCAATGATGTTATAGCCATCAACTAGTAGAAATGCCTGATAAGGGGCAGCAGACATAGTATTTATTTACTAATAAGAAAAGTAATCATGCTTACATTGTAAATAACATTGTTAATAAAATTGAATTTTATTAATTTTATGTTGCTAAAACTTGAGCTTTTAAGGCTTGAGGCTCTCCTTGAGCAATTACTTTTCCTTGTTGCAACAAAAACGCCCCGTCACAATAATCCAATTCTTCCAGTCGATGAGTCACCCAAAGAGCGGTTAAACCCCTAACTTTTACTAACTTCTGTACCTGTTGAACTAACTCAATCTGAGTATCAGGATCGAGTAAAGCAGTAGGTTCATCAAATAAAATTACTTCACAATGACGAGCTAAAGCACCTGCGATGGCAATACGCTGCTTTTGTCCTCCACTAAGAGCATAAATCGGTCTGCGTTCTAGTTCTAATAAATTCACTGCGGATAGAGCTTCTCGCACACGCTCTTTGACTTGTACATAAGTTAGATTTTCCTTAACTAATCCAAAAGCAATATCTGCACCAACAGTAGGCATAACTAATTGCTGATCTGGATTTTGAAATACAAATCCGAAAGGGGAATCTATGGCAACTCTTCCTGAGTTGGGGGTAATTAATCCAGCTAATAACCTTAAAAGTGTGGATTTGCCACTGCCATTATTACCCAAAAGCATCCAAAATTCACCTCGGGGAACTTCTAGGAAACAGTTTTGCAGTACAGGGCTATCAACCGTCCAGCCAAAACAGATATTCTCAACTGTAATAGCTGGTGGCTGATTTAATTTTTGATGGGGTGTCGCCATTATTTATTGTGCAGTCGCAGTACTGAAAAAGCCAGGAGTCCGTCCAGTAGCAGCACTACCAGATTTCTGCGAAACTATGGCAGCAACGATCGCACTACTCACAATAGCTACTTTTTTTCCTTCTTGTTTCTCACAAGTTAGCTCTACTATCTGAAAACTCTCAGATTTCATCGCAGATAGTACCTGCTGATACACTTGCTCTGCATCATCAGCTTCCTTTCTTTCAATGGAAATAGGTAGAGGAGTGTTTCTTACAACAATGTCAATAGTGTACATATTATTTTGGTTGTCCCTGATATGTCAGTGATTCTTTAAGATTCTACTCCATAGATAGTCTCAACCATATTTTAACTTTTATTTAGAATTGCCCTGGAAATAAGTTTCAATTTCCCTTAATATATAAGTAACGAAAAGTAAACTTTTCTCATCATTGGCTTAATAAATACCCAATTAACTATTTATAAATGAATTGGTAAGTCCAATGTACTAGCAATAAATAAACTTTACCTATAGTTATTTGGAGACTATTACATGACAATAGCAGTAGGACGCGCCCCAGCACAGAGAGGATGGTTTGACCTTCTCGATGACTGGTTAAAACGCGATCGCTTTGTATTCGTTGGTTGGTCAGGAATTCTACTATTCCCTTGTGCTTACATGGCACTAGGTGGCTGGCTCACTGGTACAACCTTTGTAACAT
>JASJCP010000127.1 GCA_030065935.1 Xenococcaceae cyanobacterium MO_167.B27 | reverse complement strand
TCTAGAACCATTCCAGCCTTTAGAGTCGGTTTGGACGGAGAGTACGACCCTAGCGGTTTAGCAAAACGAGTAGCTTCTGCTTTAGCTGAAGACACTGAATTGAGGGAGATTGATACCATCTACGTTGCCCAAACTGGGAGTACGATCATTTTAAAAGGACTAGTTCCCAACCAAGCTGTGCTAGACAAGATAGTGACCATTGTCCGAAGCGTTGACGGTGCAACTGGGGTGGAAACTAATCAAGTTAAAGTCGATCCTTAGCTTGACGGGATTCGGTTTTCTTGAAATACTGACCCAACCTAACCTTGAATAAACGGGGCTTGCGACTCCCCGTTTATTCAAATCATATAGGGATTCTGGTGGCTGTAACCTTCTAAGAATCCGAAGCGTTTTTCATGACGAAGGCTTTAACACTTTTAACTCTGGTGCTACTACTTCAACAGGATTAGAAATTATCGCCGAGGATGGACTGGTAGGGTTAAAATTTACATATTGGTCTCATTGAGGAAGTAATTGCTGGTTTTGCTGAATTACCAGCCGTACAAGAATTTACACTCGCGATTTTATAAGTTTACTTTAAATGATCACTGGTTTCCAGATAACTACTAATCTGACTCAATCCTATAAAATAACTCTGCTTCGTTGGTGTCAATGTCTAACCTTGGGAGCAATAACACTTACCTCAACGATGATGCCGATAAAGGCTCAAACACTTTATTTTACCTATCCCCCGTTCAATGAACCCCTGAGAGTCGAGTCTCTAGATGCTTTTGCCCAGGAGGGAACGGTCAACAAAAATCTCGGCTTTTTCCTGAATTTAGCTGGAGCCAGTGAGGAAGAAAAAATCAAATTTCGCGAAGCACTAATTAAACCAGCAAAACTCGACCCGATTCTAGTATCTCGCTTTTTCAAAAGCCAAATCGGCGAAGATATTCTTACCCTTGTGGGTAACTTTATCCAAATCCCAGGGGGCAGAAATGGCAAATACGCCCTACGCGGAGCAATAGTAACAGCAGCTTTTGATTCAGAAGGGTTGAGTTTAATCAATTTTTTCCGTAAACTGCCGACCAATATCCAATTCGATCTGGTAGAGATCCTCAAGTTCTCCAACTTGACCAAAAAAGTAGTCAAGGCAACCAAGCTATTTAGTGAAGAAAAAATTCCCCAATTATCCGCAAAAGAAGCAGCAGAAGGCGACCCCATTAATTTTGCCAATCTCCCTGACTTGCGTCAAAGGGGAAGCTTTGAGGTGAAACAACAAAGGTGGACTCTCACCGATAAAAGTCGCAACCGCACTTTTTACGTCGATATCTACACGCCACAGGGTGGAAGAGGAAACCAAATCCCAGTGTTCATTATGTCTCACGGATTGGGTTCTCAACCAGAAGACTTTGCTGGGGGAGCGCAACATCTGGCTTCCCACGGCTATGTCGTGGCACTACCTCAACATATTGGCAGTGACTCTCAACAGCACCAGGCACTATTAAAAGGATTGTCGCGAGAAGTTTTTCTCCCCGATGAATTTATCAATCGTCCGCTCGATATCAGTTATGTCATTGACGAACTAGAACAGCGTAATTCTACAGAATTTAATGACCAGCTTGTCTTAGACCAGGTTGGTGTTTTCGGTCACTCCTTTGGAGGCTATACAGCACTGGCTGTTGCTGGAGCAACTATTGATTTTGACCATCTCGAACAAGAATGTGACCTTGGTAAAAGTAGGTTGAATACTGCTTTGCTCTTGCAATGCCAAGCATTAGACTTGGAGCGTAAGACTTATAACTTCCGAGACGAGCGCGTTGTAGCAGTTTTAGCCCATAACCCAGTTAATAGAAGTATCTTTGGTTCCAAGGGATTGAGTCAGATTCAAATTCCAGTTCTTCTGGGAGCAGGTAGTTACGACCCTGCCACCCCCTTTGTTTTTGAACAACTGGACTCGTTTACTTGGCTAACTCATCCTGATAAATATCTGGTGCTGCAAGAAGGGCAGGCTCACATTGATATTTCAGCACTGGACGCAGGAATAAGCGAGGTGATTGATTCGATTGAAGAGCTAACTTTACCAGAGACTCAATTGCTGAAAGATTACAGTCATGCCACATTACTGGCATTTTCTGAAGTTTATGTAGCCAATAATGCTGATTATCTTCCCTATATGCAATCTTCCTATCTTGCCTATCTCAGTGAAGGGCAGAAGTTTAAAACTTATCTGATTAGTAACGCTTCCTCTGCAAAGTTACTTCAAGCAATCAAGCAGTTTAAGCAGGAAGAAGATATTGACTAGAATGATGTAATATGCGCGACTGAAAGCGGACAGGTTTCTTTGCTTGCCAGTATTTCATTTTTAACGTGAACTACCCGCGATAAATCGCGAGCTTCTAGCTTCCCTGAAGTTGTTTGACTTCAATTGGGGATTGCCTCAAAACAGACTTGCGTCCACTCCTTGGTCTTACATCCCCTCCACTAGCAGCAGTCCTAGTTCCTAAGACCGATAACTGTCTGATGCCCTCTGCTCTAATATTTTTGGCTGCGTTTTCATCCCTGTCATGATGTGTACCACAACTCGGACAAGTCCATTGTCTAACATCTAATGACATATCTGACATTTGGTAGAGACAAGACGAGCAAATTTTAGAACTGGGAAACCATCTATCAATTTCTAATAACAAACCACCTTTTTCTTTGAGTTTGTAATCTAAGAAATTGGTAAACATTCCCCACCCTACATCAGAAATTGCTTTTGCTAGTTTTCGATTACGAACCATACCCTTGACGTTCAAATTTTCAATGACCACTACTTGGTTATTGTTAACTATTTTTCTAGATAACTTATGTAGGAAATCTTGACGGGCATTGCTAATACGTTCATGTACTCTTGCTACTAGCAGTCTGGCTTTTTCTCTAGACTTACTTCCTTTTTTCTTGCGAGCTAATTTGGCTTGCTTCCTAGCCAAATTACGTTCATGTTTTTTAATGTGTCTCGGGTTAGGATATTTGCTTGTTTTCTCGTTATCATTGGTGATAGCAAAATCTTTAATGCCTAGATCAATACCAATAACCTTACCTGTAATAACCACTTCAGGGTATTTAGCTTCCGTATCAAACAATAAAGAAGCATAATATTTACCTGTTGGGGTTTTACTAATAGTTACAGTTTTTAATTGTCCGTCAAATAAACGATGAATACTGGCTTTAATAATTCCCACTTGTGGGACTTTCAAACCCTGTTCAACTATTTGACAGTTTTGAGGATATTGGGCTGATTGCTTACCATAATAAGATTTGAATCTTGGATAGAAAGCTCGTTTTTCAAAAAAGTTTTTGAAAGCTTTAGTTAGGTTTAATGTTGTTGACTGTAAAACCTGCGAATAGCATTCTCCTAACCATTCTGTTTCTTCTGCTTTTTTGAGTTGAGGCAAAACACTATTGAGTGCTGTTCGTCCTAATCCCTTCCCTGTATCCTTATATGTTTGGTTGCACAGATTCAAGGCATAATTCCACCACCATCTTGCACAGCCCATGACTTGACTAAGTTTTTGGGACTGTGAGGATGTGGGATAGATTCTGACTTTGATTGCTTTGTGCAATGCTTTCACAATAACTATAGTTTACGGTAAGTATTCTAATCAAAAATAAGCCAAAGTCAAAAATAAGTTTTGTTACTTGTAGAGTAAGGATGCGCTCCGCGCGGAATAGTATTGGTCGAAATTCATCCCACCGACAAGTCGGGGGACTTCTTTCGACATTGAGTTAAAATCTCCATTGGTTATATTATAAAAATCAACTCACATAGTTAGTTAGAGTTTTAAGCTTTACTCCCAAGCTGTGAGAATATCTTGGTAAATCCGAATTAATCCGACAAAAACTGGGAAAAATTCCAGTCTGCCTAAAAACATTCCCGCAATTTCTGTCCACAGTAAACCAATAGGTGCATCGGGAGTCGTTACGCCTACAGATAATCCTACCGTACTCAAAGCACTGGCATATTCAAATAGACTTTCTGGCAAAGAATAACCAATAGCAGCAATAATTCCGCTACCAGCGATATAAATCCCTAAATACAAAAAGACAAACATACTAATCTGACGCAGTTGGCGATCGCTAAAAAAATGTCTAGTTTCTCCTTGCCACACATCAGGTTCGGTAATAGCATCTTTTGGTAACAATTGCCGTCGCACCTCCCAAATTACACCACGATAAAGTGCATAGATGCGAAACTGTTTGATTCCTCCTGCGGTTGCCCCCGTCCCACCGCCAATCAGCATCAGGACGATTAACACCAACCAGCCAATGCTACTCCAGTTGGTATAACTAACGGTAGAAAAGCCTGAAGTGGAAAGAGCGGTAATGGTTTCAAAGAAAGCTACTCGTAAGGCTTTATTCAAAGTAAGGTCGAGTTTGCTAGTTACTCCTAACCAAAGAATAATTATACATAGGGGGACAACTAAAACTTGTAATTTAATTTCACTATTGCGTATCACTGCTCTAAGTTTACCCGTTAATAACAAATAACTGGTTAGAAAATTCAGTGTTCCCAAGAGCATTAACAAAATAGTCACAGTTTCAATAACTTGACTATCCCAATAACCAAGTGAAGCAACGCGAGTGGAAAAGCCTCCTGTAGATAAAGCAGCAAAAGCATGATTAACCGCATCAAACCAATTCATTCCCGCCAGTCTTAAAGCGACAATACCTACTGCTACATAACCACTATAAATATTTAAGACTAACTTAGCAGAGCGTCGAACATTGGGTACTAATTGTTCGCTGCGTCCTTCAGCAGTGGCAATACCAATACCAGCAGGAGCAATAATGGCACTGAGAGCCAAGATGGCAAATCCCGCACCACCTACCAATTGAATTGTACTGCGGTACAGCAAAATTAAATGGGATGCTTTACTGACATCGATAACTGATAAGCCAGTTGTAGTCCAACCACTGGTGGATTCAAAGACAGCTTGAGTGAAGTTTAAACCACTGATAGTTATAAAAGGAATTGTGCCAAAAGCGATCGCCATTATCCAAGATAAGACTACAATAATCGACCCATCCTCTACGCTCAAACTGGTTAATGAATGTTTTAGTTTGTACCAAAGTAATAAACCAATTACAACTAAAAAAAGACCTGGAATTAAAAAGCCCCAAGCTACCTTAGTTTCTTCAGGATAAGCAATTAAAGCAATTAGAGGTAATAGAATTGTCGTACCTGCGAGCGCGGAAATTAAACCCGTGTAACCAAAAATAGCCCGATATTTTTGCCCCAGCCAATTGTGGTGTTGCACTGCTTACTCCACTTTCCCTGTTAATACTTCTAGAAATTGTTGGTAATGTTCTGGTTGACTAATTAAAATCAAACGATCTCCTACTTGTAAATGACTCCAACCGCGAGGTACAAACGCTTTATCTTGGCGAATGATGCAGCCAATTAAAGCTCCTGTTGGTAAATTTAAATTCTGTAGAGTTTTCCCGACAGCAGGACTATCTTCATCGAGAATAATCTCGGTAATACCAATCTGACCACCATCAACCGCGAAAAAATTGGCAATATCTTCAAAATCGGCTCTTTTTTCAATTAAGTTAGCCAGAATCTGAGTGGCAGAAAAAGCAACAGTAATTCCCATTTGCTCGAAAAATTGTTGATGGGCGGGGTCATTCACCAGAGCTATAGTACGAGGTACACCGTAATAATGTTGGGCAATTTGGCAAGCTACTAAATTATCTTCGTCGTAAGCAGTCAAAGCCAAAACAAGATCGGCTTTTTCGGCTTCTGCTTCTTTGAGAATAGGGGGATGAGTGCCATCTCCGACAATCACTGTAGCTTTGATTTGATGGGAAAACTCTTCCGCTTCGCTAGGATGGGCATTGATAATCGTAACTCGATGCCTTTGGGCGACAAACTTTTTGCCTAAAAAGTAAGCTAACTTACCATCGCCAATTAAAATAACTCTCATGAAACGTTTTCCTCTAACTGCTGTTGAAGAGTTTGGAAAAATGCTGTTGCTGAAATCTTGGTGGTACTAATAATAGTTAACCCCAACTTTTGATAGATTTCCTCTCGTGCGGGTTCGAGAATGCGAGTTAAGACAATTGGTACATCAAAGACAGTCTTAGCCAACTGAGATACCATAATATTGAGATTATCTTTACCAGTTACGGCGATCGCGCAATCCGCTTGCTCTAGCTTTGCTTCCTGTAAGACCTGCATTTCGGCTGCATCTCCATAAATGGCAAAACCACTAAACTCTTCTGTCAGGTGTTCAAATGCTGACTTATCTCTGTCAATAACCACTACATTATGACCCTGTTGACTGAAATGACTAGCTAAAATCGAACCGAGGCGACCACAACCAATAACAGTAATCTCAAGAAATTTTGCCATAGCCAGTTCACTTAAGGAAAACCTTTATAACTTTGGAAAAATGCTTAATATTTTCTATTATGAAATCAATTGGTTACTCATTCATAGCCAATCTTAGGTAAACCATGAAAATCCCAAAAAATAAGGCTCTACCGAACCTAGCTTGTCAAACTGTTAGAAACTAGGCTCTACAACTCTTGTCCAGTAAAGGTTTTGTTATTTTTCTATTGCATGAAGGTATCTATATAAGGCGTTCTCTTCGAGAACGCTACGCGGTCGCTACCCTGTAACTCTTCTATATCAACGGATTGACACTGGCGATCGTGGCGTAACTTGCACGCGGTCGTTCGGTAGAGCCAAATATCTCCAGGCACGGCTATTCACTATTTTCTTGGAACTGGTTTCGGTATTGTTGCCTGTCATGGTAGTATTTTTACTTAATTTACATAACCAATAATTAATTACTAATAATTGATTGTATTACTCATAATATATAGCTCAAACAAGGATATTATTATGTCAACATACTATGACAAAACTAAAAATACTAATAGAGATTAAGTACCATTACAAAATTATTTGTACATTCCCTAGAAAAAGGACTCAGAATAAAGGATGAAGGAGTCAGAAGTAATAAGTAATAAGTAACAACAATCAATACCCCAGGGAGGAGGCTTAATAGAGGCAGGTATTGAACCCAAAAGAGATCGGTTTTGTTGTGAATTCTCCTTCGGTGTCCTATTGCCTATTCCCTATTTCAACTATCTAATTAATTTTGCATAACTACTTAAATGTTAATCAAAAAATATCTAACGAGTTTATTATTGGGGTTATTAATTGCTTTCGTCTCTCCTGTAAATTCGGTTTTAGCACAATTTGCTACTATTCAAGATTTAGTATTTTACTCTAATGATTTGATTGATAATAATTCTGGCAATAATGCTGTTGCTGCTTGCATTCGTCTTGATGGTCGTTGCCTATTTAGATTAGCATTTCCCAAGTCAGACTTGACAGAAAGAATTAATGAAGTTCAATATCGTTTAAACAATGTTAAAGATTTATACTTAAAATCTCCCCAAGAAGATATCCAAATAACTCTAGAAAATAGTAATAGTATTTTAAATATTTATGTTCAAATAAATAACGAGAGAATTCGTCTAATGTCTGTTACTCAAGCTGACGCAGACATTAGAGGATTAAGTTTAAATAGTACTGGCGAACAAATAGTTGAGCAACTAGAGCAAGGATTACCCAAAGCCAAGTCAGAGAGGACTAGTCAATTTCTAATCCGCCAAGGTATTATTACTATCTTGATTCTGGTATTAGTAATTGTTGAAAATTCTATTTTGCTGCGTTGGGAAAAAAAAATCCAGCAAAATAAACAAGAATTAGAGCCATCACAAACCCCTTTAGTTCTTTCCTTATTTTCTCGTTTAGAGCGACAAAAAAATTGGCATTTTCAAGAAATTAAGTATCGCCTTGTGCAACTACTTCGCCTGTCAATTGCCATTGGGGGATTACTGTATATTTTAGGTTTATTTCCGCAAACTCGTACTATACAACTGATTATTGTTACAGCTATTAGATTACCTGTAAGAGTTACGGCTATTATTTTTATTTCCTACTTTGGCATTCGTTTAGCCTATGCTTTGATTAATCGCATCTCTTCCGAATTAATTAGTAGCCAATTACTAAGCCCTAAAGCTAATAGACGCTTCCAACTTAGAATTAATACGATTGCTACTGTTGCTAAAAGCATCCTTGGTATTTTGGGAATCACCATCAGTATAACGATTTCTCTAGGTGCAATTGGGGTTAATGTTACTCCCTTTTTGGCTGGAGCAGGTATTATTGGGTTGGCTCTTTCTTTTGCTTCTCAAAACTTAATTAAAGATGCTATTAATGGATTTCTCATTATTATTGAAGACCAATATGCTGTAGGAGATATAATTAATGTAGGATCAGTAACAGGATTAGTCGAAAATATTAATTTGAGAATTACTCAAATTAGAGATGCTGAAGGGAGACTGATTACTGTTCCTAACAGCGAAGTAAGAATTGTTGCCAATCTTTCCAGTCAATGGTCAAGGGCTGACTTGACTATTCCTATTAGTTACGATACAGATGTTAACTCCGCATTAGAATTAATCACACAAGTAGCAGATTTAATGACCCAAGATGAACAATGGCAACATCAGATTCTAGAAGCACCTCAGATTTTAGGATTAGATAAGTTTAGCGATCGCGGAACTCTAATTAGAGTCTGGATCAAAACCGAACCCCTCAAACAATGGGAAGTCTCAAGAGAGTTTCGCCGTCGGATTAAAATCGCTTTTGATAACGCTGGTATGCCAATTCAACCACCACAACAGCAAATTTTGCTAAATCGACGCAACAGTAATCAGTAATCAATAGAACTCTTGCAAAAGTATTTCGTGGTATAATAAGAACTTAGGTTTTTTTTAATTAGCGCGATTGCTAAGTAACTAGACAAAATTAATTACATATTTACTTCCTAATCCATCGAGAACTTTTGTAAGATATTTTTTTAAAGATTTCAAGCTGTTATAAGCATCAACTTCAATCCATTCATATTTAATAAATTTCCCAAGAATTTCAATTAAGTTCAGGAGGGTCTTCTCACGGAAGAATTATAAATATTTTTAGCCCTCTCTCGATCACTTTTCTACCGCCTTGGGAGCTAAAAGCTGCTGCAAGCAGTTCACCTTTCTACTGTCGCGCGCGCCGCTGGAAATGCTCAAAAAAATATACAAAATATTTTGTCGAGGTACTTATTTTATCCACGCTTCCCAAATTTGGTAAATTGAAAACCTCTAAACCATTGGCATTAGTTAAGGTGTAGAGATCAACTTTTTGACCATCTTCAGTCCGACCAAATTCAGTCTTCATTACTTTGTTGTTTTCGTTTGTCTGGTCATTATTTTCAGTAGCATGGGATTGAGCGGGATTAAATCTCCTAGAGGAATCTAGATTGACTAAAAGTAAACTTATTCCCATTATGGTAAAAACAGCAAGGGATTTTCTTAACATCGAGCCAGGAAAAATATTAGCTTTTTTCATAATTGTAGAATAGTTGATTTAATTCTTATAAAAAAGATAGTAATTATGAGATAATCAGAGAGGAACTCAAGTTAAGCTTGACAACATTTTTCTCCAATACAAATTCACAATAAGTCAGCTAAAGTATCTAGCCCTATACAATTTAATAAAATTTCAGCAGTTATCCAAATTACACTGTTGATTAATAATTTCTTCCATTGGATTTCTATTTTTCTCAACCCAATTAAGTATATTAAGTATATGTATATAAACATAATTTATTCCAACTAATTTAAGTACCTAAATAATAAAGAATCTAACTTAAATTAGTTTTTTATCCTCAATTTCTCTACCGTAAAAATACTGAAACCCCTATAATTTGACTTCCATTCCTCCTGGTTTATACGTAAATTCTGGCAATGGATGGCTGTTGGCTAGATAAATTTTCGGAATTGGCACTTCATATTGCCGTTTGACAATAGAACTAAAATTGGGAAAATAGTCAATTATTCCCTAAAATTCGGTTTTTAAACTAGTCACCAATTCCACTCTTTTAGGACAGAGTCGATCTCAGAAAGGCAGGATACTATCAGTTAAGATGTTTTGATTTCCTGACTTATACAAGAGTTACGAGAAAGAAGTGCGTGGGCATAAGCTGTAATGTGGAGAAAAGTCTAAAGAAATATTAAATATTTAATTTAGCAATACAAAGTCTAGCAGAGAATAACAGAGAAAGAAAAAGATAGAAGAAGCAATGGTCAGACCACAAATAGCTATCAGACTGCCAGTCCCTCTGATGGAAAAGTTAAATGCCTATGTTAAAAAGACTGGTGCATCTAAGACTGAAGTGATGGTTGGAGCTTTGGCACAGTATCTCGATTTCCCAGAGTCTATTCCTCTGAGTCAGAGGGTGGCAGAGATGGAAAAGAGGATGAAGGAGTTGGAAAGCTTTGTCAAAAGCAAGTACTAAAATGATTTAGGTGATTATTAAGTTAAGTACTCATCAAAAATGGGGTGAAAATGAAAGAAGTACCATTATGTAACATTGCACTCACTTCAGATGTAGTAGCCAATGAACTTGAATCTTTAATCTCAGCTATTAAATTAACCTCCGCCAAAGTCCAAAAAGAACCATCGCGAGTGGTAGGATTAGATGATGTAGTTGCAATAATTACAATCTTGGTGGGGACTAAAGAACTTATAGAACCTGTAGTCAAAACAATTATTAAATGGCGTAAGGAAGCCAAGGAAAAAGGTATTGAGGCTCAAGTCAAATTAGAACGCCCAGATCGTTCTGATCTCTCTCTGATTGACGTTAATAATCCTGATGATGAAGCTACAGATGGGGAGATAAAAGAATGGTTCCCGAATTAACCACAAAGGATAATTTAAAAACAGATATCCCTGTAAATCCAAAGGTAGAAGACGTAACAGAACAAGATAATTACTTTATTAATCAAATTCTGATCTTGTTTTCAGCCCCTCTACTCACAGAAGACTTGTCACCAGTAGAGAACTTATCACTTCAGAAAGAAATAGACGCGATCGCAGAGGTGTTAGAAGATATACTTGAGCCAATAGAAGTAGAAATAGTGGTGAAAGTAGCCACAGCACAGAAGCTACAAGATGTCTTGGCTAGTAGAATGAAACCACTGATTATTCATTTCATTGGGCATGGGACAAGAGAAGGAAATGATACAGCCTTGGTATTAGAAGATAAGGTGGGATTGACCCGTACTTTGACTGAAGAAGAGTTAGAAATTGCCTTATCAAATCATAAACAAGCACCATGCCAATTAGCATTATTGAATGCTTGTCATTCAGAAAAATTAGCTGAGGCTTTTGTCAAAGCAGGAGTGCCTCATGTAATTGGGATTAATGCAGAGGATGAGATATTAGATATGGCAGCAAGATGTTTTTCGCGAAGACTCTATCAGGCATTATTTAATCAAGATGCCATAGCAGATGGTTTTTTAGTGAGTCGCAATGCCGTCAAACTAGATGACGAATTAAAGAAGTTGTTTGACTCTAAAACTTTTAAACCAGGTGTTAATTTTAAGGAAGCGTTTAAATTTAGATTACTACCCCAAGCTTCCCATAATGAATATCTGACCATAGAAGCAGCTAATTCACACCAAGTTATCTATCCCCAATGGTTAAAGACAAATATTCCCCGCGATGAACCCAAATTTGTCGGAAGAAGAAGAGAAATACATCAAGTAATTAGAGTATTGGTAGAGTCAGACAACCGTTGTATTGCATTGCATGGCATGGGAGGCATAGGTAAAACTGCATTAGCCTATGCTATTGGACGGTGGTTTCATGAACGAGATCGCTATAAAGATGGAGTATGGTTTATTAGTGCGAGGGATATAGAGTCAGTAGGAACACTAATTACCAAAATCAAACAAGAACTGGAATTAGAAAGTTTTAACCTGAAAAAACAATTAATAAATATTAGGATATTGCTGATTCTGGATGACTTAGATAAATTAATCAAAAAAGAGCCAAATCAACTAGAGGAATTGTTAAATTCACTGTTAGAGCAATGTTCAAATTTAAGAATATTGTTGACGGCGCGTGATTCTTTAGTAAGGGATATATCCTACTGCCATCAGGAAGAAGTATGCAGTATGGGAGAATCAGAGACGAGAGAAATATTTAGGAAATATGCACCATCAGAGGATAAATGGGGATTAGATGGAAATGCTGAGGCAAATTTTAATCTTTTGGTCAAGTTTTTAGATGGTTATCCCTTACCAATAAAGTTAGCAGCATCTTATATGGCAGAAACTCAATCAACACTGGAGATGCTCTGTGAAGATTTAGAGATTGAGCCAATGGAGATATTAGATTCGTATTCAGCAGCAGAAAAAAAAGAAAGAAGTCTGCGGATAACTCTAGAGCGATCGTTTGAGATGTTGTCAGTAGAAGCGCAAGATATATTTCCGTTGTTGTTTTATTTTCCTAGTGGTTTGAGTCGAGATGTAGCGAGGGGGATTTGGGGAATAAATGGGACTAGAGCAGTGCTGGACTTGTTTAAATTTTCCATGGCGGAAAAGTCTTCTATGGCATCAGATTGGAGAGTAACGTTACCAGAACCAGCCCGTAGTTACGCAGAAAGTAAATTACAGAAAGGAAGAAAAATTGAGTATCTAGCACCCGAAGCCTTGGATTATTATCAGGAGAAATTCTGTGAGAAGCTTCTCAAGATAGGAGATAGTCAAAAAGGGCAAAAACTTCTTTTGCAGGAAAACTCGAATTTAGTATTATTTCTCAAATGGGGTTATGAGCATGAAAAGAGAACAGATGGAATTTGTCGTAGTGCCAGAATTACAGCTAATTTAAGCCCTTATTGGCGTTGGATAGAAGCCAATGTTGACCCATTAGAGAGATTAAATCTGGCATTAGCAGCAGCTAAAAGAAATAGGGATAAAGAAGGAGAAGAGTTAGTTAAGGATGCGATCGCTAATTTAGCAGCGAGAGGAGAATTTAAAAATGTCCAATCTTTGTGCGAAGAAAGCGATAAATTAAAGTCTTTTGAGTTTGAAGTAATAACAGTTGATAGCAAAGGCGAAGAAATTAAACGAGAACCAAAAGAAGCAGAATACTATAGTGAGGATTTGGGCGATGGTGTCACTCTAGATATGGTTGATATCCCTGGTGGTCAGTTTATGATGGGTTCACCAGAAGGGGAAGGCGATGATTCAGAAAAACCGCAACATAAAGTAACAGTTGAACCCTTTTTTATGGGCAAATATCCAGTTACACAAAAACAATGGAAAGCGATCTCGAAGAGATCCGCTTCGCGGCGCGCATCTCTGACCAAAGTCAAACGCGATCTAGAACTCAATCGTTCCCGTTTCAAAGGTGATAACTTACCTGTAGAGAACGTAAGTTGGGAAGATGCAGTAGAATTTTGCGCCCGTTTATCGAACCAAACAGGACGAGAATATCGACTACCTAGTGAGGCAGAATGGGAATACGCTTGCCGTGCAGGAACAATCACACCATTTCATTTTGGCGAGACGATAACTGGAGAATTAGCTAATTATAATGGTCGTTACACCTATGCTAATGAACCAGAAGGAGTGTATCGAGGAGAACCCATCCCTGTAGGCAGTTTTCCACCCAATGCTTTTGGCTTATACGATATGCACGGAAACTTCTGGGAATGGTGTGAAGATGATTGGCATGATAACTATGAAAATGAAAATGCGCCAACTAATGGTAGTGCTTGGTTCTCAGAAGCTAGTAGCAACAAAGTAATACGCGGTGGTTCGTGGAGCAACAATCCTCATTACTGCCGTTCTGCGTGTCGCAACGATCTTACCCGCGCGATTCGTAGCCTCAATATCGGTTTTCGTGTGGTGTGTGTTGCTGGCAGTACTACATAGCACTTTGTTCTTTTTGCACTTTTGCCCTTTGCCTTTTCGCGCAAAATTTCAATATAGTAAAAATGTACTAAAAACTAATATTTCTAAATTAAACCAAAATCAAAAACCCTGGTACTTTTGCCAGGGTATTGTCGTAGATAAGGCATGAAATTGTATTTATGGTCATGGATTAATCCTCATTAGGGAGCATCACTTCGCGCGCTGTTGAATGGTTAGATAAGTAAATCCCTAAGCAGATTCGAGTTATAGAGCGATCTCGCGCACCAAAGTTCTGCCTGATTCCCTTAAGAAAGAAAATCAGTTGATCTGCTATTTTAGATAAGCCTTAATTCTCCTCATAATTTATCATTACGTAAAAAACCAACTGTAATAAGTCGGAGTATCAGAAACATATGACTTAAAAATTTTAAGCAGATGTAGAGTATTCTTCAATTTTTTGAGCAATTAAGTTTCTTAATGATTCATTTCTAACCTTTGCTGGTATCTTCATCCAAGCATCGTAGTGATTTTTGGGTACTCTTACTTGCACAGGGTATTTTGCCGAACCTTCGGGTGCTATTTTTGGATATTTTGATAAATGATCTGTTTTTGGATTTGGATTAGCCATATGTCTAAAGCGTCTCTATTGACAGTATATCACTGATTCAGGCATATTTTTTTGACTAAATCAATGGTTAATGACTGTACTACAGTCAAAAGGTGCTATAATTAAATTGTCTCTTTAAAAGGCGATCGCTCAAGTTGGAAGCTGCCCGATCGCCTGAAGCAAATCATATTGAGGGCTTTCAAATGATTGATTCATATATAAGTGTAGAACAAGAAAAAAAAGAAAGACAATACTTAGATGGAGTCAAAGAAAAATCTACTAATCAACCATTTCCTCCAACTGAAAAATATAGCGGAGGATGGTTAGACGGTTTAATTCGATAAGAACCCCTAGATACATAAAGAAAATACAGAGTATTGCTCTGCATATAGCTTGGGTAATCCTGAAAAAAGAGTGCAAAGGGAAAGGAATAACTCTATCTGACAAATTCTAAAAACTCGCTCTTTGCAAGTGGATTAATTTGTGCTTGCTTATTTGTTTGTACCTTTAAACAAGATTAATCGATGCAGACACAACCCAAGTAAGTTAAGGGCAAGCAAAAGCTAAGTAAGACGAATTGAAAAAAAGTAGGTAAAGAATAATCACTTTGCCACAGATTTTGGTGCGATTTTAGCTGATTGGTCATGACCAGCAATCCTTCAGACTTTGCTTTTCCAAGTAGCACTCATTTAATCCTGCACCCAACAAAAACTCCAATACATCACTTAAATTACACTACACAAGGTATTAGATAATGTCTAAAAAGAGAGAATGGGTCAAAGCTCGTGCAGTTTCAAAAGCGACTTGCTCCGCTAGTAAGAGTGGCACTGCTCATCTAGTAACTTCTAGCATTGCAGGAGGTGCAGAATGACTACTGTAGTAGCAGAACCTCAACAAACCACCTCCTCTTTATCCCCACAAGACTACAAACACTGTTGTGAGTATCGAGGACTGAACCCAGACTGGATAAAAGCCAATTGCTTTTCCCTAGACATAACTGAAGCCAGCGAATTCTTACATTACCAAGCAAAATCCCCAGGAATCTTAATCAAAGGCTCTAATGGTCAATCTCAATTCAGACCCAACAAAGCCTGGAGCAGCAAACAAGGACAGAAAGCCCCCAAATACAGAACACCCTTGGGGGATCAATACGATGCCCTGCTCCCATCGCACCCAACAGACCCAACCTTCTGGATAGATATCCCAGCACTCAAAGAACGCTGCTACAAAATAAATGGCATTCCAATAATTGTGCTAGCGGAAGGAGGTTTTAAGGCGATCGCCCTTTGCTCCTACGACATTCCATCATTCTCAATTCTAGGGGTCGAAATGGGATTAACCCCCAGCAAGGACGATCCCCAAGGAAAGAGATACCTAGTTGGAGAAATCGAAAGATTTGCCAAATATGGATTTGGTTTCATGATGGGTTTTGATGCTGACAGCTACACCAAAACTCCAGTAAAACAGGGTCTAATCAAGCTGGCAAGGAATATACAGAAATTTGATGTCCCAGTTTACAACTTTCCTCGCTGGGACAAAAGTTTGGGTAACGGAATGGACGACTACATTCACAATCAAGGGATAGACGCATTTCGTAAAAATTTGTTAAGCCAAGCTGTCAGCTTTGACACTTGGTATAAGGAGTATGGTCAAGATGCGTTTGATAAAAAACCCCCCAAGGCAGATATTCTTGGAGCAGAGATAGCAGAGAAATATCGAGATACTTGGATATTTTGTGACCAATTGAAAACTTGGCTAGCCTATTCCTTAGAAACAGAAGGAATTTGGACAGTTGTTAGCCCAGAATACCTAGAAGCAGAAGTTCATACAATCCTCAAAGCAAGAAATATCAAAGGGTACAGTACGAATGCGTACATTAAAAACATCGTAGGGGCATTGAAACGAGAACTGTACCTCCGAAAGTGGGATGAATTGTCCTCTACTGATTGGCTACCATTCCAGAATGGGGTCTTAGAGCTAGCAACGGGTAAGCTACATGACCATAGCCCTGCATTTAGATTCACTTGGAGACTGCCCAGAGATTATGTGGTAGTTGAACAGGGATGGAAGGCGATCGCTAATTGGCTCAATGAGGCAACCAAAGGAAATGAAGAATATAAAGAATTGTTACTTTGTTTCGCTGCTGGGGTCTTAAGAGGAAGAAGTGACTTGCAGAAGTTTATGCACCTGATAGGTGGTGGTGGTAGCGGTAAATCCACCTTCACCAATCTTATAACGGCTCTGATAGGGGAAGAAAACACAGTCACAATAGATTTATCAGACTTAGAGGATAAACACGAAAGAGCAAGGATTTTCGGCAAGAGATTAGTAGTTCTTCCAGACCAGGATAAAGCACCCAAGAAATTAAGTAGTTTTAAGAGATTAACTGGTCAAGATAGATTATCTGGTCGAAGATTGTTTGAGAATGGCTTTGAGCATATCTTTAGCGGAATGGCGATCGTTACTAGCAATTTCCCCATATTCCATACAAATGTAGGAAGCTGGTTACATCGTCGTCAAATCATGATTCCGTTCGACTACCAATGTCCAAAGCACAAGAAACGGGACTTGATGAAGGA
>JASJCP010000126.1 GCA_030065935.1 Xenococcaceae cyanobacterium MO_167.B27 | reverse complement strand
GCTTCATGCCCTATACCTTATTAAAAAACAATAAGAAATAGCTTGCTTAACGGGCAGCCAGAGGTCAAGCTCCATAATGAGTTCTTACTTGTAAGAAGGGGTTATGCAGCAAGCTTATATGGCACTTCTGGAAGTGGTTGAAGTCCACAAGCTAGCATTCTAACCGTTAGGGATGCGCCTAAACAGATTTGTTTAGATTTTAATTAGCGGCTAATCCTGTACAAGAATAAGCAAAGGTGAGAAACCCTAAACAAGTACTACTGAGCAAAATTAATATTGATAGTTCACTTTTCTTCATTCTGTGAAAGTATTCTGATTCGGGAAAGTTGCTTATAATCAATGGCACTCAAACCATCTGATTTAAGTGCCATTGATTATTTCTTATCTGCCAGCCTTTTATTTACGGGTGGCTGACGGCTTTTATATGTAAATAACTATATAGTTTTGTGTAGTAATGTAACAAGTAGTTTAGCGATATCTTAAGCTTTTCTTTAGATTTCTGTACGAGAAGATGTTAGATATATTAATTTTGCTGCACCAGTCTAAAATCTCTGTTCCTCCTACTACAACTATAGGGCTTCTGCCACATCGAAGTTAGCTTTACACTGGTCTAACCATTTACCTTCATAACTGGTTCTGCTGATAACACAATACGTCTAATTTCGACTTCGCTGCACCTCGCAATCCTCAGTCGCTTTTTCCCATCCCTTTGATTCCTGAGATCAGGCAATCTCTGATTTATCTGTTTCAAAATTTTCTGCACAACGGTTATGGGACTATCAGTAATAGCAATGCCACAGCCCAGAACTTGATTAAATCTTGCCAAATCCTTAAACACGAACTCTGATAACTTAATCAGCTCACGGGGATTTATTACTCCATTCTGAGCCTGGTTGGAGGAACTGGTCTAGGTTACACAGTTCCAATAATCTTATTTTCGTTATGTTAAGTTTTTTATTAACATCAGGGATAAAGAAACTACCGTTATTTCGCTCCTTCATCTTTTCTAGGGTATAGCGATCGCGCTTTGTAAGGAAATCTGATCGCTGTATTGATTGCACAGCAAAGGTTTTGGCGACAGGTTGCACCTGGTGACACTAACCTTCTATTTACGCCCATTCATCGAAGATATATTCCTGGTTCGCCGACCTGCCCTATTCCATTAAGGACGTAAATTCCAGCGGAGTTAGCTTTCACAAAGAAGGAAAGAGTACCATTATCAACATCGATGCTGTGACCAGTCACCGCATCCCGATAGAGTCCATTCCGAATGTACCCAACAGTAATGTTTTGGTCACTGCCTATAGCCAGACCCACAACCGCATAGCTTTCACCATTATTATAATCTCTCACAAAACTCATCCCACTCCCCCACTCATTTAAGTGGCTCATCGGAGCTTTTTGCAAAGCGGGAATACTCTGCCGAATCAAATTCAATTGCTGGATGTGCTGATAGAGGGGATGGCTTTTCGTGGTGGGCATTGCTTCTTCTGTCAAGTGGTTGCCAAAGTAAGCTCGCCCAGTTTGGTCAAGGGTGTCATCATTGCCGATAATATCTTGAGGGGCTCCTTTCATGAACTCGATCTCCTCCCCGTAGTAAAGGCAAGGAATGCCTCGAATTGTCCAGAGCAGATTGTAGGCTGCTGCTGCCATCCATTGTTCCCCTTTAAATCGAAAGCGGAAATCGTTGTCTGGTCCCACATCATGATTTTGCAAAAAAGTAACTAACTTGGTTGCATCTCCATAAACCCAATCCCGCTCCAGAACAGCTTTTATGCCACTGTAACTGCCTCGGCTCACATTGTCCCGAAAGGTAGAAAACAAACCAAAGTCTAATACTGAAAAGCCTGAATCTCCTCCCGAATTAGGATCTCTAGGATCTTCTCCCAGCCTTGTGTACCACCACGGTCTTAGAAAGGAGGGAGCATTGTCATCCCCAAACAGATCTCCCCAACCTGTTCCCTTGACCAAATTTTCCCCGAAGACGAATAAATTGGGTTTGTGTGTTTTCCAGGCATTAATATATTCCAAGAGGTTATTGCGTTCAACGTGCTTAACAGTATCAATGCGTAGGGCATCGACCCCCATGTCTAAATACTTGCAGATCCCGTTGATAATATAATCTTTGACGTTAGACCTGGTGGTAGCTAGGTCAATGGTATCTCCAGCTAAATGTTTTGTCTGGATGGCAACGCTTTCCCAGTCTCCCCCTGCCATGAATCCGTCTTGATGATACCATTCTGGGTCAAGATTATTAGCGTCAATGCCAAAGAAACGATTGGGATTGTAACCAGGACTCGGTACGGTAGCACCTGTCTTAGGGTCAACTAGGGGTATGATTCCTTCTGGGTCTGAGTTTTGTCGTTCTTTGAACCACTCAGGAGCCACGGGATTATCATTGTCCTCTCGGAAAGGGCTTTGGTAATTGCCAAGATTGCCTTGATAGGGACCGTTATCGAGGCGACCCTGCTCGGAACCAGAAGGCACATAATATTTAATGGGCAGGTGATCGATCCACACTTTACCCCGTATCCCGTATTGAGAAGAATGATTAACCACTACATCCTGAATGATTTTAAGCCCTCTAGCATGGGCTTGGTCAATTAAATCTTGGTAGGTTGCATCTTCCGATTCCAGCCTTGGGTCGATCCGCGTCCAATCGTAACCATGGTAACCGTGGTAGTCCAATCCACTCCGATTCTCAATCGGTGGCGTAATCCAAATCGCAGTAAATCCCAAATCCTTAATATAGTCCAGTTGCTGGATCAATCCTCGAAAGTCTCCGCGCCAGTGGGGGTCTTCTGCTTCTCCAGTGGTAGAATTAAACTTTATGCGATCTCGACAAAAAAAGTTGTTACTGGGATCTCCGTCGTAAAAGCGAGTAGTAATCAAGAAATAGATTGTTTCTTCCCGAAAATCTATCCTGGGTGCAACTGACTCTAGCCTGTAATCGAAGCTCGCCCGAGTTTCATTGCCAGCTCCATCAATGACTAGAAAACGAACAGTAGTAGTTTTTTCAATAGCTAGCTCAGAGCCGATTAAACCGTTGAGAGCATTACCTTGGACATAAACCTCCGATGTGGTAGTTGGTTCAGAGCCATCGGTAGTATAGTAAGCTATCAGGGAGGCTGGATGGTTATCTCTGAAGCTGAAACTAACTGAAAATGACTCGGAGTAGCTCCCCGAATCTTGACTAGCAGTGATGCTGGGCTGCTCCAAATCCGCATTGGGATCAATAGTGTAAACAAAGGAAGAGATGCTTCCTGCTGCTCCTTCAGAATTAACACCAAAGGCTAGGAGAGTAGTAGTCGTCTCAATGGAGATTGGTTTTGTGTAACGGGGTGAGTCCGTCGTTGGTTGAGTTCCATCCGTTGTGTAGTAGATTTCGTCGTCGGAGTTGCTGCTAGAGAGGGTTACTACTTGCTCCACGGGATAAGTATCCCCCAGGGGGATAGCACTAATGACGGGAGTGGCTGGTGCTTGAGGATTTTGGTCGTACCAGCGGTTGTCATCGAAAAACCAACCTTCTTTCTCGCGCCTGAGATCTGCACTCTGTTGCCCTGCACCATCGTTGAAGACGATGCTCGCTGCTTCTATACCTTCAAAACGATAGACGAACCAGTCGTTGCCTTCTGCTGTCATGGGTAAGCCAGGCCAAGTGGTTGCACTCGACACTGGTGCAGTATTCCAATAATGAAGCTTGAGGGTGTCTTGCCATCCCCTAGGTTTTTTTACGTGGACGATCAGCTCCGCCATGATAGTTATTTTCCCTGCCACTACAGCATTCTGATTTCTATAAATAGCTCAAAGCTTACTACTTCTTGACACCAACTTAAGGAAAAGTTACGGTTCTGCCAATCTGATGATAAAAAAATACTTAGAAGCATAGGAGTCTTATTATACCAAATTCCTAAACTCCAGCTACAGATAAGGCTTCAAGAATAAAATCATATCCTGTAATAGAAGCGATTTGAGTTTTACTAAATTGAGCTAATATATTGCCTAAAGTTCTTCGCAAAAAGTCTAAAGATAGGAACAATTGGACAAGGTAATTATGCTGCTGCTAACTCCTTTATGGATGGATTGATGCAGCAACGTCAAGCTTGAGGATTACCTGGAATAAGTATTAACTGGGGGTCGTGGGAGCTATCATAATATAGGAATGATTAATAGTCTTGATACAGAAGCCCAAAACAAAATTATCGAACATGGCATCGAAACTATCAAATGCGATCGCGCTTTACCAATACTAGAAACAATTTTAACCCAATCTATCAACCAAGTTGCAGTATTTCCCGTTAATTGGGAGAAGTTTTTACAAAGGAAACCCCATAATAACCTCTATGAACGATTAAAACCCCAATCAAAAACAGTTACAACTCCTCGTAGCAAATTTTTACAACATCTGAGGACTATTAAAGAGCGCGATCGCATTACTATACTATTAGAACATATCCGCACTCAACTAGCAAAAGTTCTCGGTTTCAGCGATCCTGAATATATAGATATAGAAGAAAACTTCTCTGACTTAGGGATGGATTCTTTGATGGCAGTACAATTTAAAAATCAACTGCAAACTAGTCTTGATAATACTATTCCCCTTTACCTTATCTTTGATAATCCCACTGTTCAATCTCTCAGCAATTATCTCTTGTCAATTATCAGTCATCAGTTATCAGTCATCAGTTATCAGTTATCAGTTAACAACCATCCATCCACCACTAACCATCCACCACTAACAACTAACCAACAACCAAAAGAAATAAAACCCGAACATTACCAATTTATACTACTTCCCGAATATCTCAACATCAAACAAGACTTAGAGCGTTTAAAAACAATGGGAAATCCTTTCTTTACTGTACATGAAGGGATAGCCAAAGATACTACTATTATTCATGGCAAACAATTAATCAATTATTCCCACTACAACTATATTGGAATGTCTGGCGATCAGTTATTACTATTTTAATTGATTAAGAAGATGCGATCGCTATTGTTGATTACTAATAATAACTAACTTTAAATTAACTATTTTAGGTATTCTTGCTGTGATATGTAAATTTCTATATTTTGTAATATTTCTCTTAAATAGCAAATAACTCTTTTCTTAATTTGTAGTAGTTCCTCAGCTGTAGCATCTTTACCTACTTCTGTAAAAGATTTAAAGCCGTGTGCTAAATCATTTCTATTAGTTTTTATTGTGAGTAAATCATTGCCATTTTGTGTTTTTTGTGGATTAGTGTTATATGAAAAGCCATAAGCTTCTGCTGTCTTCTTGATTTTTCTAGCATCGATATTACCAGAAAACAATTTTTCTTTATCAAAGCTAGCAGAAATTATATCCAAGGCAATATTATTTATATTTTTGAAAAGCTGGTCAGGTGATTTATTTTTTTTGAAATTTTGAATTATAATTTTTTTTAATTCATCTCTTAAATCATCAAAGGATATATTTTTATTTTTCAGATCATCAAAAATAGCTTCAATAGCATTCCGTATTGTAGATTCGATCAAATTATAGAGCAATAAAAATCCTGTTGCCTTAAGAGTTTTCTCTAAGTCAGTATCTATATTCTTGACTTTAACGTGAGGGGGGTTTCCCATTTTTAACTTAATTGAACCTTGCTCCAAATTTTTTAGCAAGAAAAAATATTTACTAACTTCTTGAGCGCGTTCGTCAAAATCTCCAAATAATTGACTTTTCATTAATTACCTAAAAGTTGATCGCGAACATACTCAATACGACGAATCACTTTATGTTGAGAGCTACTTCCATCAGATTTAGTAACCTCCTTAAATTCTTGTGAGTCGAAGAAAGATGTAGATTTGGGTGTTAATTCTTGATTTTGTCTTAATGCGAGAGCAACACCTACAGTAATTGATTCAAATTTAATTCGAGTTGTAGGTTCATATCGATTTTTTGTTTTTCGATGGATATGTAAAGCGTCTGGAAAATATTTTTGTACAAAATATAGCATTGAAATAAACTCATTTCTCATTTCTTCAATATTTAATAACTCAGATTTGTTTTCTTTCTCTAAGTAGTCATCTAAAAACTGATGAACTTTTCTACCAGAATAATTTTTATAGTTATTTAAAAAGGCAAAAAAACGTAAAACAAATTCTTGTGGATCGCGTTTTTTTATTTCAGTTTCAGTGAAAGAACATAACTGACGAAATTGCTCTAATTTTGACAACTCTTCAACTAAATTAAGAAATTTTCCTGGCTTAATACCTCTCCGTTTCTCCATTTCATTTAATTCAACACTACCAGTATTAATTCTTTCAAATAAATCTCTTCTAACTTCTTCATCTGCTTCTTGGGTTAGCTGAATCATTCTAATACTAGTTCTTTGAAAACGTCTCTGACGCGAAAGCGGTAAATCGCTGAAAGTAAAATTATTAAGACTTTCTAATTTTTCAAGATTGTTTAACCTGAATTCATTATTAATAAATCTAGCCAAAGTACGAATACGTTGTGTACCATCTATAATTTCTAACCGTGCCAAATCTTCTGATTCCGATATATCGGCAACAAAATCGCCAACAAAAATATAGGGTATCGGTAAACCTAACAATACAGACTCAATAAATTTTGATTGTTTATCTTCATTCCAAGCCATTTCTCTTTGATAGTCTGGAATAAATAATTCATTTTTATCTTCATCTATACCATCTAAATATTTCTGAACGAGGATTTCAATAGGATATTCTAATGTATTGTAGTGAACAGGTTTTCTTTGAGCGCGAATTTGCTTTTCCGCAAGTTCTTTTTCTTCATTCGTGATTTTTAGTTGAGTTACCATAAGTTGTAATAAGTGTTATAAATTTTATCTTCTCGATTTATAATTATATATTTTTCGATTCAAGGCGATCGCTTTTTGTAACTGAGGAGTCATGGTAATATTAGTAAGTGATTCTATGTTTTAATTGTAATTGATTAAGAATAACAGTATTTTATTGGGGATTCAAAATAATTATCTTGATAATGATTTCCTTTGCGTCTTTCCGTCTTTGCGCGAGACAAAAAAAAGCTAGAAACAGTCCCACCATAATCTAATTAACTAAACAATAAAATACCTCGCAGTAGGATAATAAACGACAATCGCTTCATTCCCATAATCCAATACTTTATATCTCTTAATTCCTTTGCTCCTCTGCGACTCTGCGCGAGAAAAAAAAGGTAGGAACACTCCCACCATAACCTAATTAATTAAACAATAAAATACCAGATACAATCTTATATCTTTTTTGAAATGCCTGCTAGACTTTGATTCTTTGATTTTGCAACCATTCATACCAATCATTTAAACCTGCACCAGTGATTGCAGAAACTTGAAATATTGAAATGTGAGGATTGACTTGTCGGGCGTATTCTAGACAACGATTAACATCAAATTGAACGTAAGGAAGCAGGTCAATTTTTGTTAAGATCATCACCTGACTAGCGCGGAACATATGAGGATATTTGATGGGTTTATCTTCTCCTTCGGTAACAGAAAGAATAGCCACTTTAGCTTTTTCTCCTAAGTCAAATAAAGCAGGACAAACTAAATTACCAACATTTTCGATCGCCAGAATAGAATTACAGGGAGGATTGAGTTCTAGGTATCCTCGTTGTACCATTGCTGCTTCTAAATGACAGCCTGTCCCTGTATTAATTTGCACAACTTGACAACCTGTTTGACGAATTTTTTCCGCATCGTTAACCGTTTCTTGATCGCCTTCGATTACACTGATGGGTAGTTGGGATTTAAGATCGTTAATTGTGCGGGTTAAGAGAGTTGTTTTACCAGCACCAGGAGAACTGACTAGATTTAAAGCTAAAATCCCCCGTTCTTGAAACCAATGGCGGTTTTGTTCGGCAATACGGTCATTTTTCCTGAGAATTTCTTGTTCTAAACTAACAGTTGTCCCGTGCATCCGTGCATGAATTTCGGAGGTTTTGATCGAAGAATGAGTATGGGTATGAGAATGGCTAGTTTTCCCATTTTGTGAATTTAATTCGTTATGAACATGAGAATGATGGTGTTGGTGGGTATGAGTAATTATTGTGCCATCAGCTAGAGTATGAGTATGAGAATGGCTAGTTTTATCATTTTCTAAACTGGTAACAGTTACTTGACTATTATCCGAACAACCGCAAGTTACGCACATAAATCATCTATCTCCATTGATTTGATTTTTAATTCTTCACCTTGAATAATTTTGAGTTCGACACTTCCACAGCGATCGCAAATTCCAAAAGGCTGATCTAAATTAATCTTTGTGCCACAGTGACAACAGCTAGCTAAACCAGGAATTTCAATTATTTCTAAAATTGCTCCTTCTAATACTGTTCCTTGGCAACAAACATCGAAGCAAAAACGAATTGCATCAGGCATAATTGCTGAAAGTTGCCCGATTTCTAAGGTTACTTTTTTACAGGTGCGCCTCCTGCGTGTTCTTTAACAATAGCGACAATATTTTGGGTAATTCCTAATTCGTGCATTTTTGTACCAGATAAATTTTTCAGCTATCTATTTAAGTTGGGACATCCTTGTAGGGGTCAGGGGTCAGAATTGGTTGGAATTGGCTGAATATTGTCCCGTTTTAAGTTGTTTGCCATTTTTTTGATGGGTAGGGGTTAACAAATTCTAGGTAATTGATCGCCCACCAACATATCGACAATTCTGTCTGTACCAAATATAGTTTCCATGATTACTACTCCTGAAGGAGAATCAATTACTTCGCCGATAGTGACTGCATCTTTACCAGCAGGATGATTTTTCATAGCATTGATAACTTTTTCTGCTTGATTCTTGGGTACGACTGTAACTAGCTTGCCTTCATTTGCCATATATAAAGGATCGAATCCCAACAATTCACAAACCCCTTGAACTTCCTCTCTAACAGGAAGTGCTTGCTCGTACAAACGTATGCCTACTGAGGAACTGAGGGCAAATTCATTCAATACTGTCGCTAACCCGCCTCTGGTAGCATCCCGCATGGCGTGAATTTCTGGACATACAGCCAAAATAGCATCTACTAAACCATTAAGAGGCTGACAATCGCTTTTAATACTACTTTCTAATGCTAGTTCTTCTCTAGCTACAGTAATCGCTGCCCCGTGATCGCCCAAATAACCATTTACAATAATGGTATCTCCTGGTTGCAGATTGGCAGCAGAAATATCAATCCCCGAACGAATTACCCCGACTCCTGTAGTATTGATAAATAACTTGTCTGCTGAACCGCGATCGACTACCTTTGTGTCACCAGTAACAATCTGTACCCCTGCAAAATCCGCAGCTTGTTTCATACTTTGGGCGATCTGACGCAGAGTTGCGACAGGAAATCCCTCTTCAATAATCATTCCACAGGATAAATACAAGGGGGTTGCGCCACTAACAGCCAAATCGTTAACTGTACCATTGACTGCTAATTCACCAATATTGCCACCAGGAAACAAAATCGGATCGATTACATAAGAATCTGTAGTAAAAGCTAGGCGATCGCCCATTGCGTTCAATTCAGCTAAATTTACCCTCGCCTGATCTTCTAAGTCTGATAATAAAGGATTATCAAAACTACCAACGAATATATCTTCAATCAAGTCACGCATAGCTTTACCACCACTACCATGAGCTAAGGTAATAGTCTTATCTTTTACTTTGGCATGACGACGGCGGACTTTTTCGATTTTGTTAAAGAGAGAATTTTGAGTAGGAAGAATGCTCATAATAATTTATTATTAAATTCTGTGATTATATGCCTAAAAAGTCCCAATTATCTTTATTTAAGACCGTTAGAACTAAATCAGTTTTATTTTTAAGATTTTTAATAGCTTGATTAATAAAATATTGAGTTTCGTTAAGATACTTTGCTAATTGATAATAAGTATATTCAATAACTTTACTATTAAATTCTTGAACAATTATTTCAGCATATGTTAAAGAGATTGGCTGAAGAATTAGCCTTTCACTTTCTATACTTAATAAAGCTAATCAAATAGAAAATAGCATAAATTAAGAATATTTATGCTGAAAAATATTGGTAAAATATTCACTAATTTACGTTAATCGCGATCGCTATAGTAATTTAGTAGGTTGGGTTGCAGGTCGTAAAACCCAACATCATTTAAGATAGGTAATCGGATTTTTAATTGTGGGTAATTTCTCGATTTTGATCGATGTAGAGTTCTATCAGAATTTTTGTTGGTTTGGTGTTTGATGTTGTCGAATGTTGGGTTTCGTTCCTCTTCTTACGAAAGGTGCTTCGGTGGGGGAAACCACCAAGACCGCAATGAACGCGCTACCCAACCTACGAGGCTAATCCCTCGCTTTTTTTGGCTTTTTTGGCACTTTTTTTCTGGAAATATATTGGAGACTGAATTTAAATTTTTAGGGTTTCAGCATTTCATAAAAAGTAATGCAAACTCCCATCGGATCGAGAACAACAAATTCATTCACTCCCCAAGGTTTTGTTTCTAATTTCCCGTTAGGATGAATCATTGCTGCATCTTTATTTTGAAACTCTTGATAAAGTTGATCGATACCTTCAACTTGTATGCGTAAAGATGTTTCTTCTGCTAAGTGTTTATCTTCATTCTGAATCAGAAAAATTTGGGTTGAATCTCTTTGAACAATTGCCATATGAATTGGCTCGCCTTCTTTGTGGATACATTTAAAGCCAAGTTGTTGTTCGTAGAAAGCGACTGTTGCTTTTAGATCTTTGCCACCTGGAATTAGGGGACTAATACTTTTTAAAACTGGAGTTTGATTCATGAAATTAATGCCTTGTGCAGCTTATTGTTTGTGACCCCTCTCCAAACCTCTCCCCTGAAAGGAGATAGGCTTAAATTCTTGCTCACCTTTCCTTGTAGAGAATGGTTTGGCGGGTTATGTCCGATCGAAAATTGCACATCACTTTAAATTAGGTTATTTATTTCTCGATATTTTGTTCAATTATTTTTGCCACCACTAAGAATCATAAAACCTGCCATCTTTGTGAGTGAAAATCCAAACACCATCTTTATCTTTGGCAATCAGATCGTTATCTGGATAATCTATCTTATCTTCGGGAGTTCTATCACCAATTTCTAGATAAACCACATCTGCATCTGAACGATTAAGCAAATGATGTCCATCTGCTTCTCCTGCTGGAAATCCTGCTGCCATTCCCGCTTGTAAAATCTGTTCCCCAGCATTAGTAATTAAAGTAGCTTCCCCAGACAAAATGTAAATAAATTCATCTTGTTTAGTATGCCAGTGTCTCAGGGCAGAGCTACTACCTGGTTCAAGTGTTACCAAGTTTACCCCAAAATTTTTTAACCCTGCTACATCTCCAAGTTTTTTCTTAATTCTTCCTGCTACTAAAGCTTGGAATTGTTGGGGATAATTAGAACTTCTTTTACCAGATAGCTTTTGCGGATCGATAATCATGCTATCACTCTTGCTTTTTTATATATTGATCAAGTAAACATAACGTTATACCGCATCCATCACCTCCTTCAACTCTTGATTGTTGAGTACTTTCGGAGTAACTATAGGAGTACCAGATTCTAGAACAAAAAATGGTGTATGTTTGTAGCTACCATCAAAACGAGCTTTAAGCATCATGCCAATCAAACGCAAGGTACCAGATAGAAGTCCTACCGATTTTGGCTTATCTTCGACCATAGCATATTTGGTATTCACGTGCATACGTACAGAGCCAAACGATTTGTTTAACGAATTGGGATCTGAACTCAAACAGTTGTGGATTAAACCAAGGTAGGATATGTTGAGATTTGGAGGAGTATTGCCAATAGGAGTATTACAACAAGCTGCATACCATCGCAACAGACCATGGGCAGTAAGACGCATACAAGCTAGATTCTCAATGCCTTCAGTAAATGTGATATTTGCAGGGATAGTCTGAATGAGACTAGTACCACCCATTTGATCGAGTATTTCATTCTCTCGTTTTAGAAAACGGGCAAAGGCTTGGCAATCAGCACAGTAGCACACGCACCTATTTACATCTTCATTGTGGTTGAGTGTCCCCTTGAGTCTGCCACAAGTACAACTAATTGAGTGGGTCATAGTTTTTGCTCCTGTTCCTGAAGAACCCGTTATCGCTTGCAGTATAACTATTTATTATAGGGAAACTTTCTGGATATCCAGCCTGTATAGGATAAATTAAAGAATTTTTACCTACATATTTATAATAAGCAGCGCAAGCTCCTTCTGAAGATACTATACAGGCTATAGCAGTGGAGTGGAAGTGAATGGAATTGAAGTTGTTGGGTTTCGCTCACTTAACCCAACCTACAAGAGGGCGCGCCCAGCTTCGCTGGCTCGGAACGAGATCATTCCACCGTAATTGTCTTAAACAACTAGTTTAAACAAAGAATGAACTTGGTAAACCCTGGAAAGTCGAAATTAAACTGTTTGGCAAAATACTCCGCGTAAAAGGCTTGGTAGGGCTTAAACCCAATAGATTCATAAGTATGCCGAGCCACCTCGTTTCCGTTAATCACTGCAATTCCTGCGTGAGAATACTTTTGAGATCGCCCTTCCTCTAGTAATGCTCTGAGTAAAAATTTTCCGATCCCTTGACCTCGTACTTCTGGCAATACAGCGACATATTCAATAATCCATGGTGCATGGGGGATCAGCCAAGCTGGTCGGCAATCATCGCTCCAAACTTGTAGGTAGTGATCGCGAAAAGTCGTGGTCATTTGCTGAGTCCAATTCAAGTCTTTGCTAATTTTGTCTAGGGCAGATAAGCTCAACGGACGGTAATCTTCGGAATTAGGCTTAGAACCTGCAGCAGCAGCAACAGACTTTCCCTGGCTTTCCACAATCAAAAAATCAGAGGCATTTCCCCAATTAGAAGCCTCTGCCCTGAGCATAGACTCGATAAATTGCAACGCGCTTGTTTGAGTGCCTACCAAGATATCTTCCCAAAAACACCGTTCCATTCCTGGCAAAGAAGATTCATACTGAATTCTGGCAAGGAATGGGATGTCTGCAATCGTTGCTTTGCGGGTACTCAGTTTGTTTTGCATTATAGACTCCTTGAGGAGAATCCCCATGAAAGATACAATCTGTATGTATCTTAAGTATAAATAATACTTCTTGTCAAGATACATACTGTATGAATGTTTAATATCGTAACTGTTATGTCCACCAAACTGACCAAGGCTGAACAAACCCAACGCACCCGTCGTGCCATTCTTGATCGGGCGCGCCATTTATTTGCAATAAAAGGCTATGCAGCCACTGGAACTGAGGAAATCATCAGCGAGTTGGGAATCACACGCGGGGCGTTGTATCACCAATTTAAAGATAAGCTAGGTGTTTTCAAAGCTGTGGTTGCTGAAGCGTATGATGAGATTACAAATTACATTACCATCACAATACAGCCACTAGACGACACTTGGGAACAGTTGGTCATCGGCTGTCAGGCATTCTTAGAAATTGCGCAGAAAGAAGAGTTGCGCAGATTAGTATTTATTGAAGCCCCAGCCGTTTTATCAGCAGAAACCCTAGCTGAGTTTGACCAGTATGGTTTTGGGTTGCTCCATAAGGTAATTCAGATAGCCGTCAATGAGGGAAAGCTGAACACAATTGATGCAGAGGGTTTTGCCCACTTGATAAATGGTTCACTCAATGAGTTGGCAGGATGGGTCGCACAGTCTGACGATCCCGAACGGTTGAAAACGGCTCAACAATTGGTCGAAACGTTACTAAATAAGCATCAGAACTGATATTATCTGACCGATGCTAAGTTGCTAGTTTTGCTTCAGTTTTGTGAGACTTTACTTGTTTTCCTACAGTAGATAAACGACCATATTTATAGTAAGCAGCACAAGCTCCTTCTGAAGATAAGATACAGGCGATCGCTCTAGCGGTGAAAGAAACTAAGAAGTTGTTGGGTTTGGCTCACTCAATCCAGCCTACAAGGGCGAGCGATCGCACTTTTTGGGACACTGCTCGATCTGGTCATGTTCTGAACAAAAAGCGATCGCACTTAACAACATAATCAGAATAACAGCGATCGCCAAAAGCAGAATCCAAGAAAGCATCGTATTACATATTTTCTGCTTGAAGTTGCGATCGCGCTAAGGAGTTAGAAGTTTTAATTCGTCAGTTATTATTCGATCTCCTGTTTCATCAATTACTACTGTAATTTTTTGTGCTTTCAATGCTTCGAGAGTTAAGGTCAGTCTTCTTTCTTTTAATTATGTTGCTGACCAAGGTGATAAGGCAAGAAAATGATGTAATGATTGAGGGGAAGATATTCCCACAACTTTCGCGATTTCTGGTAATGACTTCCTTTTAATTAGTGAGATAATTCCTTGATGTAAATATTTGAAACATTCGTAACTTCTTACTTAAGGAAATAGGTTAGTTTATTTGATGGAGAAGTTTAAGACTATAAAGTCTTTCCTTTTTGCAATCTCTATATCTATTACTGAGATGTATTAATATTTAAAGTTATTTTTTACAATCTATGGTTGAAATCGCTCATATAGTAAATCCTGTAAAAATTGCTAAATCCTCTGACTTGTACGCAGCACAACCAGTTACTTTCAAGACGATGCATACGGCGCAGGAAGTAGCAAAACAATATGATGTCGCAGTTGAGTTATATTCAGCACAGTTTCCCGAAGATCGCCCCATAATTCCTGATCATATCCAAAAAACTCCCGATTTGACGCGATCAATTTTAGATCTGGGTACGTTTCAAAAATCTCGCAAACTACCTCTACTAAAAGATATATTAGATAACCTTTATAATGCTACAGATGCCGATTATTTAATCTATACCAATGTTGATATAGCAGTAATGCCTCATTTTTATATTTCTGTAGCAGAAATTGCTAATCAAGGACATGATGCTTTTATTGTTAATAGAAGAACTATTGGTGGTTTCGATAAAATCAATAGTATTCCCCTAATGTATTCTAAAATTGGGGGTAAACATGCTGGTTATGATTGTTTTGTATTTCGACGTGATGTCTATCCAAACTATATATTAAATAATGTTTTTATTGGATCTATGCCGATTGGGTTTGCTCTGGCTACCAATCTAATTTGTAATGCGGAAAACTTTAAATTATTTACCTTACTGCACCTAACATTTCATATTGGTGCTGATGGAGCTTGGAAAAAGCAAGGATTGGAAGATTATTTAAATTTTAATATTGCTGAAACTGATAAAATATATAAACATTATTTAGATAAAAATATGCTTAAAGATCATGAAGTTACTGGTAAATATCTTAGACTGTTTAGTAAGCTAAAATCTTCTCAGAGTAATTTAGGAGTAGGTAATAAATTACAATTAAGTCGAAATTGGTTAAGCATGGAACTTTATCATAAACTTAACGGCTTATCTGATCGCATAATCGCTTTTGGAGAATCAATCAAGTCATCTATTACTTAATATTTAATAATTACCAAGTTAATTAATTGAATAATTTCAAACCAAAACCCAATAGCATAACCCAAAAAAATCTATGATTGGCAAAGTTAAAAGAAAAACTAGACATTTTGTAGAAGATTTAATTAGATCGACTTCTCAAGACAAATCTTTGGAAAAAATAATCAATCAGAATGAAGTAAGAATCATTGGTTTGAAACGTTCTGGTAATCATGCTGTATCAAACTGGATGATGAAGCAGATGCAAGGGGAAGTATTTTATATTAATGATGTGGGAGCTAACGAAAATCCTTATCGTGAAAAGTACGAAGCCTGGGTGAGATCCAATTGTGCAAAAAATCGTGAAAGATTAAAGCAGGAATCTCAAGGTAATTTCATAGAAAAAGATTATCTCATTTACAGTTATGAAGACTACGAGTTGAACCGCATTACTAATAAAAACTTTGCCAATAAACACGATCTATATTTTGGCAAAACTGCTACACGATATGATGTAATACTTCTTCGAGATCCTTTTAACTTAATTGCTAGTAGATTTAAAAAAGGCAATTTTGTCAATCAGCATTATTTAGGAACAAAAAATCCCCAACTCAGTGTTGTAGATCTATGGCTTTCTTATGCTAAAGAGTGGCTTGGTGAGACTCAATACTTAGAGTACAATCGAGTATTTATTAATTATAACAAGTGGTTTAGCGATCGCGAATATCGCCAATCTTTATCTTCTCAGTTAAACCTGGAATTTTCCGATCAAGGAATTAATCAAGTGAAATCCCAAGGTGGTGGAAGTTCTTTCGATGCTCGCAATTTTCATAATAATGCCACACAAATGGATGTGTTAAATAGATGGAAAAATTATGCAGATAATCCATCGTATAGAGAAGTTTTCCGTAATGAAGAATTATGGAACTATTCTCAAGAAATATTTGGTCATATCCCAGGTACAGAAATACTTAAAAAATAAATTTTATGGATCTCTAGTTAAATTAAAATGTCGGCGTTGGTAAATTAGTGGATGAAAGACAGGATAATGGGCTCGCTAAGGAAGAAAATTATTTTCTACATAATAAAGACTGATACCTGTACCTGCGATCATCAAGCCCTGCTCAGTACGAATAATTGAGGCTTGCTTATTCGATGCTGAAGTCATATTTTTATCTTGAAAATATTGTCTTATTGACCCGATCTTAACAATTCCAAAACCATCAAGCGGGACTCGATCTGAACTTAGAGAATATTTATAAAGTAAACATAACGTTATACGGCATCCATTACCTCCTTCAACTCTTGATTGTTGAGTACTTTCGGGGTAACTATAGGAGTACCAGATTCTAGAACAAAAAATGGTGTCTGTTTGTAGCTACCATCAAAACGAGCTTTAAGCATCATGCCAATCAAACGCAAGGTACCAGATAGAAGTCCTACCGATTTTGGCTTATCTTCGACCATAGCATATTTGGTATTCACGTG
>JASJCP010000125.1 GCA_030065935.1 Xenococcaceae cyanobacterium MO_167.B27 | reverse complement strand
GAATTCAAGAGACAGCGGATCGGCTTTCCCCCACTCGCTGTTCGTTCAAGAAACTGCCCTGTGATGGCGTTCTGTCGGGGGCAATTGCCTAGATAAGAGTCTAAAAGGGAATCCCTCGTGTCTCGCGAGGGAGGTTCAATATCGTGTAAATCGGTCAATCGACTTAATTGATGACTCTATAACTCCAAGTCAGTTACACCAGGGATTATTTGCTAAAAGCTAGCAGTTGTTTTTTTTAGATAGGCTGTAAATCACGCAGCAAACGACCATGAGGATGTAGTACTTGCCCCGCACGAACTACTAAAGTGGGAACAAGTTGTTGATTACCTACTAATCGGTCATTAATTGAGTCATGAAAGACAAAATCGCCATCTACTAAATCAAGAACTGTGATGTCAGCACGAGAACCAGTTTGTAGGGTGCCAATTTCCATTTCAGCTCTTAAAACACGAGCAGGATTAATTGTTGTACCCGCAATAACTTCCTCTAAAGTAAATCCTAATGCCAAAAACTTGGACATAATTCCACACAAACTGTACTTAAGAAAAGCATCACTGTGAGGAATAGTAAAGTCTCCATGAACATCACTACTAATTGTGTAGGGACGAAAACCTTGTTCGATCATTCGACGAGCGACGTTAAAGCTAAAGTGAACTCCATGTCCTAAGTCCAAGAGAATTCCCTCTTGGATAGCCTCTTTAAGAGACCCAGAAATTTTTAGGCGTTTTCCTAATAAGCCATCTGGACGCATACCATAGCAGTGGGTTAAAAGATCCCCTGGTTTTAAAAATGGTATGACTTGGTCTATGACTTGGTCTACTTGAGGGCGATTAGATTCCTCAATATCGAATAAAACTCCTGTATGAAGGTATAGGGGTAAATTAGCTAAATCTGTGGCTTTCCTTGCTAGTTGTATTACTTGTGTTCCCCAACGGGACATCAAACCTGATTCTCCATGAGTTTTGATGCCACGAATAATCTGAGGATTTTCTTGTGCTAATGAAACTAAGGCTTCAATATCGACCATGTCAGGACCATACAAAGCTGTCTTGTCGCTGTCTGGTGATGCCGTTCCCAAAATATTAATACAGGGAAAGCAACGTACATCTGTCACAGATTTTTCAACAACATAAGCTTTGAATCCAAGAAAATTAGCAGAGCCGCAGTCTCCTTGATCAACAACAGTGGTAACACCTGAATTTATACCAACATCGTCTGCACAAAGACTATCACTAACTACCCATTCATAAACATGAGCGTGCAAATCGATTAGACCAGGACATACTATTTTGCCTTCAACTGAAACAATTTCCTTGGCTTGCTCAGAAGGTAATTGAGCAACAATTTTTGCGATTTTTTGGTCACGGATAGCAACGTCATAAATGCCGTTGAGATTACTCGCTGGATCAATTACGTGCCCTCCTTTCAAAACTAAATCGTACTGCTCTGAATTATTGTTCATGGCTAATACCCAATTTATGGTTAACAAAATCCGGACTCATCTTAAGTTAGAGAGTCTAAATTGTATTGAAATGGTTGGAAAATGATACTTTCAGGAAATCAAATGGCGTGCGCAATAGCATAAATGAAAAGCCAGTAGCGCCTACAAAGTTCTTATAACTGATGCCATTCTCATTCTTTTCTACAGTTCCCTGATCCTCGCTGAACAGGCGGCGAAGACGATAGCTAGGGTGCAAATAGTTAACAAGCAACTTTGACACTGGTATATATTGTGAATAATCACTCGGATACATTTCAGCATCCATTTTTGAGAGTAGATACCAAGGACAAGTCATCAGTTGATGATGTGCATTGTGGTAATTGTGATTGCAAAATGCTAATAGATCGAGCCAGCGCCAGTGCTGCGATATAACGATAGTGTAGGTATTAGCTTGCTCATGCTTTTGACTATACTTTGGTATCTCTCCATTTATTTGAAAAGCCGGGAAAGTATGCAGAAAACATTCGAGGAATTGTGTGATATTCAGGAAACAGATGTAAGCAATAAAGTAGAGAGCAAGAGCTCGGAACGAATAGATTGCTAAAGCTGTAAATAGACCCCCTCGTATTATTAACAAGGAAATATTGACAACACGCTCATTGCGTCGGTTTTGACCCAGAATAGGGGAGAGAGCGATCATCCATCGAAAGATAAGATTAACAGCAGGAATATAGAGTAATTCCAGAAAAGCAATTAGCTTCAGTATGGGTCTCGGCAGAGATCGCAAGAAGTGCTGAATTGAAAAGGGAGAAAAAGGAGAAAGATCGACTCGCTTTATATGGTGAGCCATGTGGTGATCAGCTAAATCGCGGAAGCGACTATAGCAAGAGCCAGTTAAAAAAAGGAAAATTTCGCCAAATACCGTATTCAAACGACGACTAGAAAAAATATTGTCGTGAAATAATTCATGGACGAAAGCCGCAGCCCATGTAAGAGAGTGGGATAGTAGAAAAACTCCTAGAATGTTTAACCACAAGATATCTGTTGTAATACAGAAGAGCGAAAATCCATAGCCACCCAATATATATGTAATTGCCAAGCTATTAAGCCAAAGATTACGGTGGTGGGCATAAAACTTGAAATCAGGATTTTTTTTCTCAGTATCTATATTAATTCCAGCAGTTCTGACATTAGTTACAGTCATATATTTAACCTCCGATTCTAAACACCAAAATATGATGCTAAAAACCAAAATATGCAGTCTAGGGTGTTGATTCTGTACCAAGTGATCGCGAATACTTTTGCAGCTTTCAGGTAATTTTGGGGAGTCGAAAAAGCCAATTTTCTTTTAGATAGAGGTAAAGAACTCAAGGGGTGACAAGACAACTGAAAGGTAGTCACAGCATGGAATAGAGCCAACAAGAATTGCCAAAAAATTGTGGGGCGAAATAAAAATGATCATCATTACTTGGGCTACCTAATTAAGTTGATTAATTATTCAATAGTAAAGGCACAAAGTTATGCAAAAAAACTGACGGGGTGACAAGCAACCTATAAGTTATATCAAATCACTTTAGATATGCTGCACATTAATCTCCCTTGTCCTCCTTGTCTCCCTTCTCTCCCTTGTCTCCCCATCAGTCATCTGTAGCTTTCTTTAAAGGGAAATGATATTAGGCAGGGCGGGCTTTCTGGTATTGCGATAGCTGAAAAGATTTGAGCAAAATATTGCTCAAAATCATCTTTAAATCCTAATCCCTCGTTATGAAATAAAGATAAATGAATTTATCTTTTCAGCAGGTTATCGTGTAAAAAGCCCGCCCTGCCGTACCTTTGACTGTGTTGTCACCCCGTCAGGTATTTCTCAGTGTATTTTTGAGCTATTAATTCTACTTAACTATTTAAATAAAATCTAGAAGAAAGTCACAAGATGTCTAGAATTTTTATTACGGGTGCTTCTAGTGGAATTGGTAAAGCCCTTGCTGTTGAGCATGATCTCTTGTGGTTTGATACCCACATTCAGGGCAAAGATGAATTCTTTGGTTGAGTTCTTTTTTCCCTGTATGAGTTCCACATTCTGGACAAATTTGGCTAGTGTATTTATGGTCAACTTGAGAGAAATATTTCCCTCTTTTCCAGCAAACCCAAGACAACAAATCGCAGAATTGACCAAAACCACCATCAAGCATTTGCTTACCCAAAAATCCTTTGGCAGTCATTTTAAAGTTGACATCCTCCTAAATTTTACCCTCCTCAATCCCTAGCTTGTTATCAAGACTGCACACAGAGCTTCTCAGGGAAATCTTTAATCTCTACTAATTCTTAACTAGCGATAAGCTGATGTTTGGATGTCACTTAAACGAGCTTCAGGGCGTTTAAAACGATCCATTTGTTGTTCAAAAAATTCTCGATTGGCTTTGAGATGTTCGGGGTTAGGATCGTCTATAGGGTATAGTAATGCTTGACGTAGGGCTTGAATTACTGCTGAAGTTACGTTATACATCGATCGCTGAAAGGTAATTCCTAGTTGTACTAAAATATCGTCTTCTCCTCGACAGTGTTTTTGATAGTATTCTTGGAGATAATCTGGTAAAAAATGCCACATATCATCCATCAGCAGTGTGGGAGGAATACCAGCAGTACCTACAGGATAGACATCTGCATAAAGGATACCGTAATGAAAGTCTTTTTGATTATCGGGTACTTGTTGGGCTTGGGCGTTATAAGATTTTGTACCACGGAAGGGGGAAGTACGATAAAACACTGCTTCGACGTAGGGTAAAGCTGCTTCGTACAACCACATAAAGCCTTTTGACTTGGGAATCACCTCATAACATTTACCACGAATATATACATGATGGTATATTGGTCTTCCTGCTACGGCAAAGATACCATTAATTAAAAATTCCATCGCTTCTTTGACAGTGGTGAGTTTTCCTTCATCGTAGAGATCGGACATTTCTAGGAAAACAGGACACATAACTTCCCAGAATTCCCCTAAGTTAGCATAGTAGGATAGTTGCCTTACTTGTTCGAGAAACATCTCAGGAAACAGTAGATACATTCCTAGCATCACAGGATTGTATTTGAAGTAAGCTTTGATTGCTTTGTCTGCATTGGCTTTATACTCTTCGCTTTCAAGATAGGCATTAAACTTAGGGTTAATATCTTGATGCCAAAACATCGCCCTCATACAAGCTTCTGCAAACTCCATATTAATGCGATCATGATTGAGATGATGCAATAATCTGGGCATTTTTCCTGTTTTACCCTGCTTCATAAATTCTAGAAGTTCGGGATGGGCTTTGGCTGTACCACGCCAGACGGGTAAATCTGCATCTTTACCTGCATAGTGGTTGGGTAGGTCGAGATATTCTTGAGAAATAAAGTATTTGAAGAAGGGAAAAGGATTTAAGAAAACTTTTTCTGCAATATAGAGTAAGTCGCGCCAATAAAAATCCATCGGGATAGCATAGGCTTTGTATATCCCAATAATCTGCATTAAATTCTCTGGGGTATCTGGTAACATTGAACTCCCAGCTTCTAGGCGATGGATGACTTCTGCGAATTGATGTTTTGATGGTGGTATTTTTGTTGGCATTTTTAATTGGGTATTGGGTATTGGGTATTGGGTATTGGGGACTGGGGAGAGGAGGGGATGGGGAGACTGGGGGATTAGGGGGACTGGGGGTACAGGGATGACTGGTGGTTGACTGATTACTGGTAACTGATGACTGATTACTGATTACTGGTAACTGATTACTGAATGCTGGCGATAATGCTAAATTCTGTAAACTTAGTTAGCCAATTGGGTTGAATGCCTAAGAAGACAATGATTACGGCTAGTATTAGAGCAGGGATTCTTTCTGGAAGTTGTACTTTTGGATAGGTGATAGGAGTTTTGCGACAGTCGATTTTGCCGAAGAAGGTTTTATTTAACAGAATGATGAAATAAACAGAGGTTAAACCTGTCGCAATGAGACAGCAGATAGTGAATAGGGGAAAGACGGTAAAGCTACCCTGAAATGAGACATACTCTCCAACGAAACCTACCATCCCAGGAATACCAGCACTTGCCATTACGGCTAAAATACTTAGTGCGCCAATAATGGGAAAACCTCGCTGGGGATTCATTAAACCTGTAAGTACATTTATATCCCGAATACCTGTTTTGTTTTCAATGACTCCTGCTAGATGGAATAACATTGCTACTATTAATCCGTGGGCGAACATCTGACATATCGCTCCAGAAATCGCAATGGATGTACCCGCAGCAGTCGCTAATACTACAAAAGCAATATGGGCAATGGAACTGTAGGCGATCATCTTCTTGAGATCGGTTTGAGCGATCGCAACTAGGGAAGCATATAAAGCACTTATTACAGCGATCGCCCCTAACCAAGGAGCTATAGTATTCCATAATTGAGGAAATAAGCCTAAACCAAAGCGAATTAAGCCATAAGTTCCTACTTTAGATAGTATTCCTCCTAATATTGTTGACACAGGCGTGGAAGATTCTGTATAAGCATCAGGCAACCAAGTGTGTAAGGGAACAAGGGGAATCTTTATAGCAAAACCGATAATCAAAGTGATGAGTAGAATCAGTTGTTTGCTAAAGGGTATTACCTGGGTTTCAATAGTGTCATAGTCGAAGGTATTTCCCGAGAGAAAAATAATTCCTAGGAAAGCAGCTAGGACAAATATTCCCGAAAAAGCTGTGTAAAGAATGTATTTTGTGGCTGCATAACCTCGATTTTCATCGCCCCAAATATTGATTAAAAGATAAGTGGGGACAAGTTTTATTTCGTAAAAAATAAAGAATAAGAGTAAATTTTGAGCTAATAAAGCTCCGTTAATACAGCTACCGAGAATTAAAATTAAGGAATAAAATAGTTTTGGTCTAACTAATACTTTTCCTTTACCGATATTATCTTGCACGTCACTGCTATAAATGGCTAAGAAAATCAGTAAGTTGTTGAGAATAACTAGAGGTAAAGATAAACCATCTATTCCCAGATTGTAATTTAGTCCAATTACTTCAATCCACGGGAAAAATTCTTTTAGTTGTATTCCTTGATTATCGTAGTTATATTGAGTTACCAAGTATAGGGAAAATATTAAACTAACTACACTAAGAATAATGGCGACTCTTTGGAGTTGATTCTTAGTAGTTTTCTGGGGAAGTAGTGCAATAATTCCTGCTGCAAATAAGGGTAGCCAAATCAAAATACTAAGCATTTTTATTGAATTATTTACCTTAATGGTTAATTTTAATCATACCAATTCTCACTTCAATATGAGAGAGATAGATACAATATAGTGTCATTTTAATGAGGTACAGTTAATACCTTTGTTTTTGCGCTCTTGCTAATTGCTAATTGCTAATTGCTAGTTTCTAATTTTTATATGGTACTAGTAATTAAGTACCTCCACCTATTAATTAGTAGGATGGGTAGAGTGATAACGAAACCCATCTATTGATTGCTCTTGTTGGGTTTCATCCTTCTTATACCCGAAAGGTGCTTCGGTGGGGAAAGCCGATCCGCTGTCTCTTGAATTCATTTCAAGAGCTTGTAAGCGGGAGCCCAAGACCTCACTACGAGCGCAACCCAACCTACAAGACTATTACTTATCATAATTTCTAATTTCTAATTTCTAATTTTTATATGTGACTAGTAATTAGTACCTAGTAATAGTTGATTTATTCAGTTTTTTGTAAGGACTGCAAGATGTTAGTAACAGCTTAGAGAAAGTTCCAGCTAATATTATTTATAAAGATAAGCCAAACATCAAAACAATAAAAACAACTCCCAAAACAATCGAAAGTATATAAAATTGTGACTGACCAGAAGTACTGTATTTTAAAGCTTGTCCCCCAAATAAAGTGCCAACACCGACAAAATTTACTATTCCATCGATAATATTGCGATCGCACCAGTTAATAATTTTAGAGGTGAAATTAACCAGTCCGACGAATGTTCCGCGATAAATATCGAGAATGTATAAGTCATTAGCTAATAATTGCTGCAAAGAATGAGGAACAAAATTTACAGGTTTTTTCTTCCTTTGAGGAATATATAAGATAGCTGATAAGCCTAGACCTAAACTACTAGAAGTAATTAAAAACAAGGCTAATTTTTGATCTAAGTTTTCCCAGCTAGGTAATAAATTAAACTGCTGCAAAATAAAATAAAGATGCAGACTCACTCCTGTAAGAATCATCATTGGTAAAATCATCGCCCACAAAACTTCTGATGATCTAACTGTCATTTCCTTGGGCTTACCAGCAAAGATTAAACTGAAAGTACGCATCATGCTAAAAGCAGTTAAAAAATCAACAATTAATAGTACTCCTACCAGTATGGGTTGCACTTCCCAGAGATAATCAGCCAACTCTAATAATGCCCAAAAACCGCCCAACGGAGGAACAGCAATTAACCCTGCTGCACCTAATAAAAAAGCAATTCCAGGAAAAGGACGACGCGACCACAAACCCCCTAACTGAGTTAAATCTTGAGTAATATTGCTAATAATAATTGTTCCGCTACTCATATATAATAGAGTCATAGCGATCGCATGGGTTAAAATCAACAGTAAAGCGGAATGATTCGCCCCTACAGCCACCGCTATAAACACAAAACCCATATAAGCACTGACAGAATAGGAAAGAGCGCGTTTAATATCAATTTGGGCGATCGCAATTAAAGATGCACCAATAGCTGTCGAAGCACCTACAACTATCATTACCAGATTAGAAATAGGTGATTGTTCTAATACTGGCTGTAACTGAATTAGTACATAAGCCCCTGAAGCTACTACAATCGAATTCCTCAGCATCGAAGCAGGAATCGGTCCTTCCATAGCTTCATCGAGCCATAATTGTAAGGGAAACTGAGCGCACTTGGCTAAAGGACCAGCAATTAAAACTAAACCCAATAAATTGGCAGTAATTGGCTTCAAATCCGCTACCCTTGCCCACTGTGCCAAATCATCATAATTCCAAACACCAGTAAAAGACCACAAAGAGATAATGCCAATAAGTAGTAGAATATCTCCTACTCGTTTTGTCCAAAAAGCATCCCTCGCTCCTGTCACTACTAGGGGTTGAGCAAACCAAAAACCGACTATAAGATAGGTAGCCAGAGTCAGAATTTCTAAATAGACGTAACTGAAGAAAAGAGAGTTACAAAGAGCCAAACCCGACAAACCAGCTTCAAAAAAGCTCATTAAAGCAAAAAATCTTGCCCAACCCCAGTCCATTTCCATATAACCGACGGCGTATAACTGTGCTAGGACATTTAACCCTGTAATTAAGACCAACGCACCGACAGAAATTGCTGAAATCTTGATATCAAAAGATACATAAAGTCCCGAAGCATATAACCAAGGGAATCTAAATTCTTGTGCTGGTTGTTGCCAAATTTCTTGCAAAGCCAGGACACTATGTAGAAACGCCAAGCAAGTCATCATAATATTGATATACCCTGCTGGTCGCGATCCTGTCTTCCTAATTATTCCTGGCGACCATAATAAGGCGATAGTCGCACCGATTAGAGCATAGCAAGGCACTAACCAGATATTTTGACTGAATACCTGACTCATTTCCTAAATTTATCTTCTAAAAACTAGTATTTGGATATTTTTGAGATAAATCTAGTATAGGTTATTTTGTTACTTTTTTTAAATTCTATTGTTTTATATCTATGATTACCATAAGTTAACGTGATAATATTGGGGATTGGGGAATTGGGGATTGGGGAGACTGGGGGGATTGGGGAGACTGGGAGTTGATTGTTACTTATTACTTATTACTTCCTCATCCTTCATCCCTCATCCCTCATACTTCATCCTTCCTTCCTAATTTGTTTAAGATATTCAAACACCGACTTATCCCCAATATCAGGATCGATCGCCTGTACCATTTTTCGTCCAGCAAAAATAGTAAAACCAATTGTCCACACTGCGAGTAATACTTGTTCGGTATTAATAGGTAACAATCCCGTAAGATGTCCTAAAAGTAGAATGGGGACAATAGGAGTCAATACTTTAGTTTCGAGACGGTTAAAACAAAAAGCTTCTTTAAAATAGATTCCTGTGAGTGCTGCGAAGGTAAACCCGATACCGAATAAGGTTACAGGATGATTATAAACATATAGGGCTAGAGGTTCATCTGCTTGTAAGGCGATCGCGATTGCTGATACACTACCAATTACCCAGAAAGCTTGTAATAAACGGTGCAGTGCAACCATATATATATGAATTGTCAGCAAGCTAACCCCTAAACCTAGGGAAAATAGGGCAAATAAAGGAGTGATCCAAGGTAAAGCGGGTTCTCCTTGACCAAACAAAAGATTACTTGCTAAAGCAAAACTTACCGCAGCTACTACTAAGCCACTACGATAGATAATTACTCCCAGGCGATCGCTTTTGTCAATGGTAAACTCGCCAAATTCCCCTTTATAGGTTGTAGGTTCTCTATCTAATAAACTAATCATTACATTGAGCATTTATCATTGAACATTTAACATTTAACATTTAACACATTGAACATTTAAGATTTAACATTTATCATTTAACATTTAATAGACTAATGTTATCTAATTAAGTATAAGTACCGTTTCAAGAAGGTAGATGAATGTATTGCAATGTTGTATTAGTCTGAATCACCTGAGTTAGATGAAAATCTTAACCCGTCAGGAAATAGTCGGTTAAAACCGACTAAAAACCAGAGATTGATAAATGATTGATGTTAACTGATGGTTGCTAACCAGTTACGAATTTCACTAACCAACCACAGTAACTCTTCTTCCTTTAATCCCTTACCAAACACAAATCTTTCATAAGACTGCCACTTAGATATTGACTTAGTATTAATAATAATGGCATCAGTTTTCAATTGTTCTGTTCCTTGAGAACTACTAACATAGTTGATGGAAATGTCTTGAATTGTTTTGGTTAGTCCTTGTTGTTGTTGTTTAAATCCCAAGAGATTAGTTGTTATTTGAAATTTATGATGACACAGACTTACTCTTGTCTCCATAAAATTTGATTTTGAATGATAAAAATGTATGCCTAAAATAATAATAAATATCACAGGATAAGAGAAAAATAACAAAGGAGTAAGTACTAGAAGAACTCCCAAAGTTATGGGATGAGATATACCATTAAATATCTCATAAGCCTTATTATTTTTCGGGGGTATGGTGATTTCTATTAGATTGGGATAGCGTTCAATTTTAATTCTACTGCTAAAAGGCTTTCTAAAAATTTGATGATTTCTAATTATCTTATTTCTTGAGCCATAAGAAGCCCAAGTACTTTCAAAATTTTGATGATTAGTTGTTAAATAGTCTAAAGCCTCTTGTGCTGTTTCAAATCTTTTTTCTACAGCAGGATAAAGAATCTTCTCTAGCCATTTAGTAAACTGAGAACTAACGGTAATGCGATCGCAAAATTGCAGCTTTAAATCAGCAGTGGGTAATTCTCCAGGGGGAGTACGAGTCAATAAGTGGATTAAAGTTGCACCCAAAGCATATAAATCAGAAGCAGGAACAGCTTTTCCGCCAAATTGTTCCATTGGTGCATAACCATAAGTACCCACCACAGTAAAGGTAGCACCTTCTGTTGCAGCGCGGTCTTGTACTGCCCCAAAATCCACTAAATAGATACTATTATCCTCTCCTAAAATTAAGTTGCTCGGCTTAATATCTCGGTGTAACAAAGGAGGATTAAAACCGTGAAGATAAATTAAAATTTGTAAAATTTCTTGAGCAATCTTTTTTACTGTTGCCTCACTAAATCTTTTTCCTTTATCCAATAACTGTTTAAGAGAATGACCAGGGATATATTCTTGTACTAAACCAAACCACAGAGTGCGATCATCAATAGAGAAATAATCCTGATATTTGGGAATGCGGGAATGATCTAATTGTTGCAATGTTTGGGCTTCTCTCTCAAATAGTTTTAAATCTTCCCATTGCACATCACCCCCAAAAGCAAGTAACTTAACCACGACCTGTTGTTGATTATCAGTGCTTAAATCTTTTGCTAACCAGGTTTGTCTGCCAGCATTTCTACCTAATTTCTTTTGCAATTGGTAGCGTTCATTAATAACCTGTTCCGCCTCTAACATTAGTTACCTATTAATCAGCCACTTTTTCCTAATGTAGCGTTTTCTTAAAGGATTATGTCTTCTTAAATTGCTCAGAAGTGTTACTTGCTCTGCTACCTCTATCATTAATTACCATGATTCAAACGAACTTTCTACTTATCCCATAGCGAAAGAGGTGAGTAGTTCACGGAATAAGTACGGAAGTCGGGAAGCGGATGTGATTCATTCAGGGGAGGAACGACGACACGAGCATTTTTAAATGCCGTGAGTATTCATCAAAACAAACAAAGAAGAGTGTTTCGGTAGTTGTATTATATATATATGCCTAAAAACACCACGCCATCATTTATTACTGAATTACCATTAATTGTATCAAGTCAAATTGAGCGAGAACTAATGTCTCGGTTTCAGGCTGGCAGACACCTCTACAATGCTTGTCTGACTGAAGCAATGGTGCGAGTTCGATTAGTGCAAAATAGTGAGTTTTATAAGCAAGCTAAAGCACTACCCAGAACTATAAAAAAAGGCAAAAAAAATATCCCTAATCCCGAACGTAAAAAGTTATTTACTCAAGCTTGGAAGAAATATAGATTTAGTGAATATGAGCTACATTCTTTTGCCACCAAGACAGCTAAAAGTGCTAAATGGATAGCTGCAAAAGTTGATTCAAATACTCAACAGAAACTTGCTACTCGCGCTTTTAATACTGCCAAAAAAGTATTGTTTGGTATTGCCAAAAAAGTTAGATATAAAGTCGCTACTCGCTTTCGTTCAGTTGAAGGCAAGACTAATAAGTCTGGTATTCGTTGGAAACAAGATCAATTAATTTGGATGAGGCTCAAAATCAAAGCAGATATCGACTGGCTTAATCCAGTTATCAAACATGGGTTAGATTCTAAAATTAAATATATTCGTATTTTATGGCGCGAAATCAAAGGTAAACGTCGCTGGTACGTACAGTTAATTAATGAAGGTCTGCCTTATCAAAAGCCCCAGAATTATGTATCTGAGGGATTAATTGGGCTGGATTTAAACGTTTCTAATATAGCTTTTGTAGCTGATAAGAAAGCTGGATTACTGCCGTTTGCGGAGAATGTTCCTACTTATCAGAAAGAGATAATCCGCTTACAACGCAAGATGGAACGCTCTCGACGAAGTAACAATTTAGATAATTATCATCCCAATATGACCGCTAAGAAAGGACGTAAAACGGTCATAAAAAAGGGTAAATTAATCAAAGGGAAACGAGCATGGAACAACTCAAAAACTTATTACCAGATAGCAGCTAAAAAACGTGAATTAGAGCGCAAAAAAGCAGCTTACTCTAAATCTCAAAATAGAAAGATTATCAATGAAATTTTGCGTCATGGCAACAAGATTAAGACGGAAAATGTCTCTGTCAAAGGTTGGCAGAAAAGATATGGCAAGGCTATAAGAGATAAATCTCCAGGTTTTGTCCAATCGGAATTGAAACGCAAGGCTGAAAGTGCTGGTGGTTCATTCCAAAAATTCTCGACTAGAAAAACTGCTCTATCACAAACTCATTTGGATGGGACTCGCATCAAGAAAGCTCTATCAGAAAGAGTACATCGCGATAGTAGTGGTTTTGAGATGCACCGTGATTTATTTAGTGCATTCCTAGCGAGACATATAAATGACGATGAATGTTTGTCAATGGAGTCTGCTCAACAAGAGTGGGGAAGGTCGGAGTCGATCTTAAGGTCAGCATGGCAAACCTATCAAATAAATCGCGAACAAGTAGCGCAAAAGTGTGGTCTTGGGGGTTTCCCCCATGAACAACTTTTGCAAGACGGCAAGTCCGAAAGTAGGCTGTGTCATTCATCCTCAGAGCGATTTGACCATTAGCTGAGAATAGCTAGCCAGATAAGTCAAAGCGGACTAAAAGCTAGTTGCAACTCTCGTGCTGTGAATCCCCTAAATTTAATTTCGCGATAGATAGGAAATTAAATGTATTTAGGGGAGAGGCTCAACTAAAAAAAAATACCCCCAGTTCTTAAAACCAAGGGGTAAAATCAATACCTGTTATATAGCTCTATCTCTGTAAATATTATGTACTGTTGCAAAAAGGAACAGTATGATTCAAATCACAATGGGAAGATGATCTTGCTTACAACCCAAACTAGGTTAATTTTGTTAAAGAGATTTTACAAAAGTGTTAAGCATCATCGGAAGCCATAATCTGGGGTACACGGAAATATTGTCCTTCTTGTTCTGGTGCAGAGGCTAAAAGGGCATCTTTACTATGGAATGGCTCTAATTCATCAGGGCGAGTAATGTTACTTACTTCAATGGCTCTGGTAGTAGGAGGGACATTCTCAGTATCCAATTCACTCAACTGCTCGAAATAATCTAAGATGCTATTGAGTTGAGTAGTAAACTGTTCCTCTTCTTCAGAAGTAATATTTAATCTCGCCAGATGAGCAACTTTTTTAACTTGTTCACGGTCAATCATAATTCTTGTTGGCTGATAAATAGAGTAGTTATGTTTTAGAAGAAAACATCCATTTCAGAACGCCCTGTTATCTTAAGCCAGTTTTGGGCTTCCATGTAGTTATTGGGTGCAATACGAATAGCTTGTTTCCAGTATTCCGCAGCTTTATCATAGAAGGCTTCTGCTGCTTCTTCTTTTCCTGCTTCTTTGGCTTTTTCCCCTTCATAATGATAGAGTACCGCAATATTATTCAAAGCTTGGGGCATTCGGGGATTAAGATCAATTGATTCTTCATACAGTTCTAGAGCTTTTTCTACATCTCCATTACTGGCATAGATTAGACCCATATTATACAGAATATAACTGCGATCGTTGGGGTCTTCTTCTAGTTTTAAAGCTTCTTCATAGTTTTCGAGTGCTTCTGCATATTCTCCATCACCTTGGGCAGACATTCCATCACGATAGTAAGCAAAGGCTTCTTTGGCTTTCTTGTTAGTGGGCAGAGCTTTTAAAATAATATCTGCCATGACAGTGAAAGTTTTATCAATAAAGTTATCGTTGCGTTGAGTACGAGGCATAGTGCTTTAGTAGAAGATTATTGTCTATGGGTTGATTTTACCGTAACCTTGCCTAAAGCACGCTCCTTGCGACTGGTGGTCTAATATGAAATCCGCTCTTTATAGTTACATTTTAGGTTAGAAACAAGGTCAGGAGTCAGGGGTCAGGGGTCAGGGGTCAGGGGTCAGGGGTCAGAAAGTTGAACATTAGTTGCGCTCATAAGTTTTTTTCTAACTAATTAAACGGACTGGATATAAAGAGTACAGTAAAGAAGAATGGAAGAAAGATGACTGGTATCAATCTTAGCAAGTACATTGAATTGCTCCAAAAATTTCCTCCTCGTCCTATTACCAATGACGAACAGTTGGAAGCTACCCAAACCCAGATAGACCAATTACTCGATCAAGATAAATTGACCCCAGAAGAATCAGAATATCTTGATGTCTTGGGTGCATTGGTTTATGAGTATGAACAAACTCAAGAAACTATACCTGATATCTCTGGTGTAGAGTTGTTGAAAGTGTTAATGGAAGAAAGAGAAATACTCCAGAAAGACCTTGTTCCTATTTTTAAAACTGAATCTATTGTCTCTGATGTTTTGAACGGGAAACGAAAGCTAACAGTGCGCCATATTCAAGAATTAGCTGAATTTTTCAATCTTTCTCCTGCTGTGTTTTTCCCTAGCCAACAAAATCCAAAAGTTATTGCTTGATTTTTTAATTTTTGGCGTTGCTGAATGGGTAATGATTTTAATTTAATTATTGGTCAACAATAATGAATTGCTAAGGATTTGGCAATGCCAAACTGCTACTTTTTATTACAATATGAAAAAAGGAGGACAATAACATGACTGGCGATCGCAATATTAGTATTGCTAGCGGTAACTATAACTAGCGTATTGAAGGGGATTATATTCAGGGTATCATAAAATACAATAACCAAAATTTAAGCAACTTTACAAACAGCAGAAAGGTTGACATCTCCTATGGTTTGAAACTATAAGATTCGCGTGCAGATGCTTCAAGAACAGCTATAAGCTTGTTCTCTACGTGCTTAAGATACAATGTTTTAAGACAATATAAATCTTACCGTTTAGACAGTGTCAATACGGATAGTAAATTGAAAAAGCAAAACGACACAATATTGCTTATGGAACCTTTAACTACTGGTGCGATCGCTCTACTTCTTTTTTGCGGTGAAAAATTTATTGACTGGGGTATTGACAAAGCTTACAATTCCGCTTTCGATAAACTGATGGAAAAATCCCAAGATACAGCTAAAACATTGGAGCTACCTCCAGGGGAATGGGAAAATATTGGCGAAGCGGTTTTAGTGGAGATGGTGGAAAATACTGCTAAGAATGAACCAGAGTTAAAACAAGCCTTGGAAGAATTGGGTAAACAAGTACAAATTCAGGCTAGTAAAAATACAGAATTGGAAAGGGCTTTTAATCAATTATCGCAGAAAGTCAAGGAACAAAATCCCCAAATTGTCAATGAAAATTGGCAGGGAATAAATATTAAAGGTGGGACGAATACCGTTGAAAATAATACTTTTACTTTTGGCAAATAAACTGTCTTCCAATGAATTTCCAGGGAAGTTCCTAAACCTATTTTTAAAATCCTGAGATTAGTAATCTAATTAAAATGACTAATGAAAATAATCAAGGAATAAATGTAAAAGGTGGAAACAATAAAATAGAACATAATATATTAAACTTTTATCCACCAGAAAAACCTTTTAAACCCATAAAATACATACCGAAAAATGGTAGTAATAACTTTGTCGGACGACAAGACGACCTAGTCAAAGTTCACGAGGAGTTGTACGAGGGAAAAAGCAACAGAGTCGCTATTTCTGCGGTGTCGGGAATGGGTGGTGTTGGTAAAACTGAGTTGGCGATAAAGTACGCACGAAAATACTACAATGATTATTCTGGGGGTATTTGCTGGTTAAATGCTAGAGGTGGAAACTTAGCTACGGAGATAATTCAATTTATCCAGTTGCAGATGGGTTTAGAAGTCCCACAGCAGGATGCTCAAGAAAATGCGCTGACTCTGGAGGAACAAATAGCTTGGTGTTGGCAAAATTGGCAACCACCAGAAGGGTTAGTATTGGTAATATTAGATGATGTCACTCACTTAGAGAGTTTTTCTGAGTTACTACCCCCAAATGACCGCTTCCGAGTTTTAATTACAACGTAACTGCTCAATAACCACTGGTTGCCATCGAAAATGAAAGGCTCAGGATTATATCAAATAGGAGCAGGGGCTGAAGCTCTGGCTCTAATCAAATCTGGGAGATATGGAACCGTTTTATCTTTTGTAATGCGAGAGAG
>JASJCP010000124.1 GCA_030065935.1 Xenococcaceae cyanobacterium MO_167.B27 | reverse complement strand
CGAAGGCAACAGCTTCGCTGGTCGCCTACCTATTGCTGCGCGATGCCGAAGGCAACCGCAAAGCGGGTCGCTCTGCTGATAATCATCTAAAACTTTATCAAAAAATATACATTTAATTTTGCTTAAGTACTTATTTAACTCTTTAAAATTAACTGGATTACCTGTAGAAACTGGCACGGGGGCGCAAACAAAATTCAATCGAACCAAGCAGGGTTTAGCTAAAAGTCATTGGTTAGATAGTGCTTGCGTAGCAGAAGTGCCACAGCTAAAATTTTTAACCAACCAACCCTTGCTAATCACTTGTAAAGGTCACGGCCACCGTCAAGTTATCCAAATGGATAAGTATGGTTTCCCTCGAAAAGGATACAAACCGAAGCAAAAAGTTCCAAATTGGAATACTGGCGACATTGTCAGTGTGATAGCTGGAAAGAACGCAGGACTAAGAAATGTAAGGATTAAAACTGTCAGGTTTAAAGGAAATTTTGACGTAAGAAGACCAGATAAAACTGTAGTTTCTGTGTCAAGAAATCATATTATTCCTATTCATCGCCAGGATGGATACAGTTATGCATTTGCATAACTATGAGTAATTTTGAACAAGAAAACTAAAAGAGATTCTGCGATCGGGATATTCAGATTTTTCAGCAACATCTTTATCTAAATCTTCTCTTAATTGCTGACATCTTTCAGGAGTTAAGACATTAGGAATTACTAAAAAACCGTTTTGATGAAAGAAATCAATCCATTCAGTTAATTGATTCTCTTTCGGAGGTGTTTGCTCTAGATATTTATTCATCTCTTGCTCTGAAATCTACTTAAAGATGATAAATGATAAATGATTGAACTACAGCCAATTTCCCACCAAAATGAAAGCACCCCAATAGTAGGGATGATTATATTTAGTGGAATTGATAAATTTTAGTTGAGCTTCTCGTAAAGCCTTGGTTTTAGTTATAGAGCTTGTGGGTTGAAGCAATTGATCGTAGAAATCGTTAATGAGTAAGGCTGTAGTTTTGTCGTTAACCGACCACAAAGTAGCCAAAGTACTTCTTGCTCCTGCTCGCACCGCCATACCAGCCAAGCCCAAAGCAGCACGACTATCCCCAACGGCAGTTTCACAAGCACTCAAAACTAATAGTTCGATCGCACTGTCTTTCTGGAGGGTTTGCTGAGACAAAATATTATCTAACTGATTAATATTAATGCGACTGTCCCAAGTCAAAACAAATGTCTCTTCTAAAATCGAGCTAAATTGACCATGAGTTGCAATGTGAACAATGGGAAAGTTTGAGGCTGCAATTTTGGCTTGTAATGTTTCTTGGGTAAATTCTTGATCAATTAATACAGTACTATTTACTTGCTTTTGAATCTCCTCTAGTTCAACTTTGACATAATCTAGAGCAGTAAAACCTTGTCTTTCTTCAGTTAAACCTGCTGCTAAAGTTTTTAACTCTACCGTTTCTAAAGGGCGAGGAGCTAGTAACTGTAAACCTGGAGTTAGAGCCACATTATACTGCTCTATCAAATAAGATTCCCCATCATATAAAACACTCATGGGAATATTACGCAAAGTACCATCAGAGATAAATACCAGAGTTTCGATATTACTATCGGTTAAATCTTGAAGTGCAGGGCGAATCAACCAATCATATAATTTTTGAGCAGGTTGATAAAATTGTCGCCGACTTCTCAGTGTTAAAGTTTGACCTAGTGCTTCGATTTCTGTTTCTAATGCTTCTTGGGTAATCTTTGTTGAATAGTGTGCTAGGGGTTTTCCTGGTAAACTGACAATTATTTCTAGGTGATCGCTTAAAATAATAGGATATATTACGGCTGCTTTGGGGTCAATGTTCTCTATATTAGTTGGTTGAACATCTAAACAAGCCTCACGGAAGAAATCGTTTAACTCTGCTAATTGTAGTGATTCTATAGTATTCCGAGCCTGTAACAGATTCTCTTGGCTAATTTTTTGCTTTCCTTGTGGTTGAAGCAGCAGACTCACTAATTCTCGATATACAGGTTCAACACTGTCACGAAAGGAAAATTGAGTATCTAAATTGGTAACGACTAAATCGCTGCTGATAGATTCTAGAGCATTTACCGCCTCTGAGTAAGATGCGACTGCGCCAGTAATATTACCTTCTATTGCTTGTAGTCTTCCTAATTGCCATTGCCATTGATAAGTCAAATGGGAATCATCTACTACTTGCGCTAATTTTAAAGCCTGTATAGTATATTCTGTTCCTAGTGACCACTGTTGTTGCTGTTCATAGAAATTACCGAGAATTCCCACAGCATATGATTCCGCTTTAGTATCCTGAAGTTGTCGCGCTTGCTCGATGGCGGTATTTAATAATTTTTTTGTCTGGTTGCGGTAATCTTTTTGAGTTGACAAGTCAATAAGACTTTTAGCTAAATTAACCTGAGCATAAATCGAGCGTCGGCTTGGGGAAACAGAAACAGATGCTATCTTAGCTTCAATTTCGGGTAACAGACTATTGAGCCATTGTGACGAAGTTGTCCCACGACGGATGACTTTCGACTCTGCAATTAATAAACTAAGTTGATTGAGTTGAGCCTCTACTTGAATTAGAGGTTGAGTAGTAGTAGTTGCTGCTTGCTGATAAAATGCGATCGCATTTTCAGGTTGTTTTAAAGCTCTAGCAACATTACCCAAACTAAACAGAGTATTACTAGTTTCTTCTGATAAGTTGAGTTGTTGAGAAATTGCTAAACTTTGCTGCAATATTTCCTGAGCATAACTGAGATTTCCTGTATTTTGTAGAGCAATGCCTAAACCCCTTAACCCTGCAATTTTCAAAGTAGGATCAGATTGTTCATTGAGTTTGAGTGCTACTTCTTCTAAGAGTTTTTGAGCGCGTCTATATAGTCCCAAATTTTGCAATGCTTGAGCTTGATTAATTTCACTCCCCAGTTTGCCTATTTCATCATCAGCTTGTTGATAAATCTCTTCTGCTTGTTGCCAACTTGACAAGGCTGCTTCTGCTTTACCAATTCCTAATTGCAGTCTTCCCTTAGTATTCAAAGATTGAGCATATACTTTTAAGTTATTGTTTTTCAGTTCTGGTTGAGATTCTAAAATATTGAGACTTCGGGTTATATACTGCTCTGCTTGTTGCCAATTTCCTTGTTTCTGACTACTCAAAGACAGATAGTTCAAAATTAAAACTTGCTCAATGAGATTTTCAGTTTTTTGCTTCTGTTGATAAGCCTGTTGCCATAATGAAGTTGCTTGGGCATATCTACCTGCTTCATAGGCAATTTTTCCCTGTTTTAACAGAGTTAAGTGAGAAAATGATCTTGTTTCTGTTGCTACTAAAGTTGATTGTGCGACTGTTGGTGTTACAGGAGCGATCGCTCCTAAAACCAACAAAACCCACCAAAAATATAATCTTCTCTTGGTTCTTAAGCTATTGCACATCTTATTTTCCTGTTAATAGTAGTTCCTGTTTTTGAGATAACAAGAGAATTAGCTAAATCAACTCTCTTTGCAAGCCAAGCAAAGTTTGCTTATATAGTTCCCAAAATCCCCATACAGATCAAAGTTTTGGGAAAAATTATTAGAGAATTGAATTTCTGTTATCTATAACAATGCTGATCGAATATTTGGGAACAATGGAAAAGTATTGTTAGCTACATCTCATATCCGATCTGTCTATGCCTTATCAAAGCATCCGCCAACATAATGAAGAAGATTGTGGGGCTGCTTGTCTTGCTACTATTGCTAAACAATACGGACTTAACTTTAGCCTTAACCATATGCGGGAAGTGGTGGGGACTGGGCAACTAGGAACTACGATGTTAGGCTTACGCAGGGGTGCAGAAGCACTTAAGTTTAATGCCTATCCTGTTCGTGCTACTTCTGAGTTATTAGAGCAACTAGATCAAGCACCGTTACCAGCTATTATTCATTGGAAAGGCAATCACTGGGTAGTTTTACATGGACAGAAAGGTAAAAAATATGTAGTAGCAGATCCTGCTGTGGGTATCCGTTATTTAACTCTGACTCAATTAAAAGAAGGTTGGAGTAATGGCGTAATGCTTTTATTAGAGCCACAAGAGGACTTTTTTGGGCAAGCTGATGATGATGTTGAAGGGTTTTGGCGGTTTCTGAAGCGGTTACGTCCCTATCGCTTGATTCTGCTAGAAGCACTGTTACTAAATTTGGTAGTGGGGCTGTTATTGCTGACGACACCAATTCTGATTCAAATTCTTACTGATGATGTTTTGGTGCGAGGAGATAGTCAACTGTTAGTTAGAGTAGCAGTTGCTATGTCCATAGTGAATTTAATTGCTAGTGGTTTGGAACTAGTCCAGGCTAATCTGATTGCTCATTTTGGTCAACGTCTGGAATTAGGACTAGCATTAGAATTTGGTCGTCAAATTTTACGCTTACCTCTGGGTTATTATGAAACTCATCGCAGTAATGAAGTAGTCAGCCGTCTGCGAGATATTAGAGAACTCAATCAACTTCTTTCCCAACTATTGCTACAGCTACCTGTTTTGTTTTTTACTGGGGTAGTTTCTCTGTGCCTAATGCTGTTTTATAGTGGTAAACTAACTTTGGTTGTTAGTGCGATCGCTTTATGTATGTCTATCTCAACGATCTTTTTTCTGCCTATCTTACGGCAAAAAACTCGATTGGTGATTGTTACTGATGCAGAAAACCAAGGACTGTTATTAGAATCTTTTAAAGGTGCATTGACTCTCAAGGCTATTAACGCTGCACCTCAAGCTTGGGAAGAATTACAAAATCGTTTTGTTCGTTTCTCTAGTCTCAGCTTTCGCACTATTCAAATTGGCATTATAAATCTTGTATCTTCTCGCTTGTTTGCTAATTTAGGCACTATTGCTGTGCTTTGGTATGGGGGTACTTTAGTTATCGAGTCACAATTGAGTGTTGGTCAATTGGTGGCGTTTCACAGTTTAAACCGCAATTTAATCTTATTGGTTGCTTACATAGTTAGTTGGGTAGAAGAATTTACTAGAGTCAGAACAGCTACCGAACGTCTAACAGAAATAATTAATACCACTCCAGAAACCGAAGATAATAACCACCAGCATTGGGCAGAACTTTCAGGAGATAGTGATATTGTTTGCACCAACCTCAATTTCTATCATCCTGGTAATGAAAACTTATTTAGTGATTTTTCTCTGACTATTCCTGGTGGTAAAGTTACTTCTATTATAGGGCGATCGGGTTGTGGTAAGAGTACTATAGTTAAATTGATTGCAGGGTTATATACTGCTAATGCTGGTAATATTCGCTATGGCAACTATAATCAGCAAGACCTTGATTTAGAATGTTTGCGAAAACAAGTAGTATTAGTACCCCAAGAAGCTTATTTCTGGAGTCGCACCATTGTTGATAATTTTCGTTGGAGTGTTCCTTTTGTCAGTTTTGAGCAGATAGTCCAAGCTTGTCGCATTGCGGGGGCTGATGAATTTATTAGCCAAATGCCGAATAAATACGACACTATTTTAGGAGAGTTTGGGGGGACTATTTCTGGGGGACAAAGACAACGATTAGCTTTAGCTAGAGCTATAGTTAACAATCCACCTATCTTAATACTGGATGAATCCACTAGTGCTTTAGATCCGATGACAGAAGCTAAAGTGCTAACCCAAATTTTAGAACATCGGCAGGGCAAAACCACCATTATGATTTCTCATCGCCCTCCTGTAATTGTTAAATCTGATTGGATAGTACTGTTAGAAGCAGGAAAGTTAAATTTACAAGGCACTCCAGAAGAATTAAAAGGTATTCCTGGTGAACATCAAGAATTTTTCCATTTTTAAAAATTTATAACGCTCCGCTTCTCGCGCATCAATTGACACTCCTCAGCCTGAAGGCGTGAGGATTCTTCCTTCACAGGGATCTTCGCAGACCTATCCCTCCAGAAGCTTGGACGGTATGCCCTACCGCCACTACTCCACGCTGCACGATTATTTGCGCTGCTGCCACATCTCTATCTGTTGTATAGCCACATTCAGGACAAGAATGTACTCTTTCACTCTTGTCTTTTTTGCCAGTTATGGTTTGACACCTGGGGCAAGTTTGGCTGGTTAGATTGGGGTCTATCCGTTCAAAATAGACTCCTCGTTTCCAGCAAACGAACTCTAAAATATTGAGGAATTGTCCAAAACCAGCGTCTAAAGTATGTTTTCTTAACATCCCTCTAGACATAGCTTTGAGGTTTAAATCCTCAGCAAAAATCATTCCTGCTTCATCTGCCAATTGATTGGCTACTTTGTAGTGAAAATCTTTCCTAGTATTAGAAATGTGTTCGTGGAGTGAAGCTACTTTTAGACAAGCTTTTCTCCAATTACTAGAACCTTTTTTCTTTCTGCTCACTTTCCGTTGTAGCGATTTCAGCTTACCTTGGAGTGAGACAAAAAACTTTGGTCTAGCTATAAGCTTGCCGTTACTAGCAGCTAAAAACTGGGATAGTCCCAAATCTATACCTAGTGGCTCACCATGAGGTAAAGGGTCTGGAACATCTACTCGCGCCTTGAGAATTAACATCGCATACCAGCCAGATGTACGCCTAACTATTCTGACCTGCTTTAACTCAAACCCTTCAGGTATAGGTCTAGACTGACGCATTTTAACCCAACCGATTTTAGGCAGCTTAACCGCACCATTTCTAAGTGGGTTAACTCCCATTTGCTTGAAGTTAAAAGACCTCATTCTATTGGTAGATTTAAACCTTGGAAAGCCATGCCCTCTATCCCACATAGCTACAAAAGCGTTTTCTAACCGCTTCAATGTTTCTTGAAGGACGTGAACATGAACAGAACCCAGTGAGGGAAAATTCTTTCTGGCTTGAGTTAAAGCTCTACATTGACTAGCAAAATTAGGGCGTTTGGCATCCGCTGGTATGATGTATTCTTTTTCTAAGCTACAAGCATTAATCTCGCACTTTCTTGAATTCACCCATGCCTTTCTTTCTGCCAGCGCATAGTTATAAACTTTGCGACAAGCAATTAACCAAGACTCAAAAATTGAGACTTGTTCCGCAGTGGGTTTAAGCTTGAATTCGTAAGTGCGAGTTAACATGACTAAATTGTATCATGTTTAGTCATGTTAACTCTGAAAATGATTAGGTCGTCGTAAACGACGGGGCTTGAACCCATGCTCACAAGGGTCAAAACTAAACCAACAGTAGCACCTTTCTCCTTTTTGCTTAGATGATGTTGAGTGTAATCACTTAGATATAGGAGTTTCAGTGAAAATACTTCAGTATATTTTCTAGTTATTCTGGCTCTAGTTCCCAAAAAATACCCAATTTCTGGTGATATCACACAGAGTTGTGATTGAGATCACATACAAATACGTAGGGGTTGCGTAACATTATTGTAGTGGAATTACGCAAATTAAATCTTTAAAAAATCTAAAGATTATAGTGTAATTACTTACGAATTTATCTAAATTAAGCAAAACTACTCATGTCTAAAAATAGCAAGCCTCAATTAAACAAGCAAAATAACACTACTGCATCTAAGAAATTATTTACACCCCTCAACCAAAAAGAACAGCAAGCACTTGCTGGTGGTTGGAGTAGTCGCAGTAGTACTTCGTCTAGTACTGGCTGGTGGTAATACCCATTCTCGAAACTAACTAAATACATGAGAAATTACTTTTTATTAGAAAAAAGCTCCCAAACCCTTGTTTTATCTATTGCCAGATGAGCTGTTGCCTATTGCCTGCTCCTCTACTAAGTTTCTTATTACTTTTGAGAAATGATATAAAATATTTTACTAGCTCTGTTAGCTTTTATTCCTAATTTGAAAGTAGGGTGGGCAGTGCATCGCCCTACAAATCAGCTAATAGCCTTGCTTTCCTGAGCATAAAAGTAAGAACTGTCTCTTCTTGAGTAATAATTTGTGTTCTACCTTCCATCCCTACTTGTATCGTACATTTCTTGGTTCCCGAACTTAGGGATAAGCTTTGGGGTCGGATTGTCACTTCATAACCAGCATTAGAGATATTATTCCCTCTATCTTGAGACTCCACCGAATCTGGAGAAACAGCACTAACAGTACCAGTAAGAGTCCCATAATCAGGATAGGGACAAGCAGATACTTTCATTAAAGCTTTTTGTCCCACTGCTAACTTACTAATATCTTCAGGAGCAACCCAAGCTTTTATTTGCAAGGGTTTATTATTAGGAGCAATTTGGGCAAGTATATCTCCTGGTTGTACCACTTGGTTACTATTACGGAGATAGAGTTTTTGAATAGTTCCCCCTACAGGAGTACGAATAATAGTATCTTTAAGCTTAGTTTCTACTCTGTTTAACTCTTGTTGGTTACGGTAAATATTATTGGTAATTTCTGCTTTTTGTTGTCTTAATTGTTCTTTTTCGCTATTTAAATGAGCTAGATTGGCTTTTCCTATAGCTTTTGCGTGAATAATTTGTTTTTGAGCTATTTCTATTTCTGCCCTACTAGGATTGAGACCAGCTTTTACCTTTGTTAGTCTGGCAACGGCTGTTTCTAAAGCAGCTTCCTTTTCTTTTAATTGTAATAAAGAAATAGCTCCTGTGTTGGCTAGTTGTTGATATCTATTGTATTCTTCTTGAGCTAATTTTAAAGCTGCCTCTATTTCTGATACTTCTGCTACTGTGATAATTGTTTGGTCTTGATATCTGCGTTTTTGACGACTTAGTTCAGCTTCGGCAGCAGCAATAGTACTATAAATCTTATTTTTTTCTGCAATAATTTTTTGTTCTAGTGCCTCAATTTGGGCATTGGTTCGGGCTAAATGGATATTATCTTGCTCTATACTGCTTTGTAGCTGATTTTTTTGGATTATTAACTCAGAATCATCGATAGTAACAAGAATGTCTCCTTGTTTTAGCATTTGATTACTAGTAACTTGAATGCTTTTAACTTTACCTCCTGCTGCCGACTGAACTATACGTATTTCCCCATCAGGACGAATGCGGGCAGGAGCTTTTACCATTACTGTATAAGGAGTGAGGGCAACAGCACCCAGAAGTGTTCCCACAGTGCCAAGCAGAAATACACCACCAAGAGTTATCCAGGGACTAATAGGCGGTAGAAAATCACTAGGTATAGAGGGACGAAGATAGTCTGGATGATGATTATGATGTAGATTCGAGTCTGTCATCTGTTTTCGCGCAGGAGACACCCGATTTATCGGAGCTCCGAATGCGCGCCTCTAATTATTGGGTTTACTTTTAAATCTGGTTGAAGTACAATCAAGGGATGACTCAAGCCCTGACTGTAAGATGTAAGCTGATAGTCCCGATAAACTTTAAACAAAAAGTTGACGAGACACTTGTTGGTTTTGCTGATGCGTGTAATCAAATACTGGCAGTAGCAAAGCGCGATAACTGCTGGAATACAACCAAGCTGCACCACAAGGTTTACAAGCCAACAAAAGAATCTACTGGCTTGAAAGCTAACCACGTCTGTCAGGCAATCAGAAGAGTAATCAATCAAAAGAAAGCTACTAAACAAATTCACAAGTTTCGTCCTACTAGCATTAGCCTGGATGCTCGAACCTTTAAATATATCGAGGATAAACAACAAGTAGGTATAACTCTTAAAGAAAAAAGAGTTAACTTCGACTTGAAAATTGGGGGGTATCAGATTGCACTTTTGAGGAATCAAACTCCTACCAGTGCTACTCTGTCTAAAAACAGACAAGGGGATTACTACATCAACATAGTGGTAGAAGTGCCAACACAACCGAGAAACAAGACTCCCAAGGTGCTTGGGGTTGATGTCGGACTGAGGGATATAGCTTCTACTTCGACAGGAAAATCTTGGGATGGCAAACAACTTCGTGAAACCAGAGCCAAATTTGCCCGTGTACGAGCGTCGATTCAAAGCAAACGCACTAAGTCGTCCAAAAGGCTTCGAAGACAAAGGCTCTCTGGTAGAGAACGACGTTTTCAAAAATGGGTCAATCACAATATCAGCAAACAACTTGTAGAAGAAGCTAAGAATTTTGGAGTAATTGCTTTTGAAGATTTGACTGGCATTAGGCAACGTGCCAAAGTCAGAAAATCTCAAAGACGAGAACATAATTCCTGGGCTTTCTACCAACTTCGATTGCTGACGGAATATAAAGCCAATGTTGCTGGCATTGATTTGATTTTGGTTGACCCCAGATACACATCTAAAACCTGTAACTGCTGCAAAGTAATTGGCAACAGAAATGGGAAAAATTTTAGCTGTGTTAATAAATTGTGTGGTTGGGTAGGAGATGCTGACCATAATGGTGCAAAAAATATTGCGGGTGTTGCTGGGGTTGTTGTAAATCAGCCCGAAAGCTCGACTATGTTTTGTTCTTTGGAAGAGACTGTGTTAGGGCTAAAGCCCCCACTTTAGTGGCGGGTAGTTTACGAGAACAAAGTTTAAAATCAGCCAAAATTGATCTCTTGTTCCCCCCTAGATTGGTAGGGCTGTTTCAAAATGCGAGCTTGTTAAAGATTTTGGATGATAGGGAAGTAGGGGAGTGAGGAAATGGGGAAATCAAACATAATTTGCTTAAAAATAAGCCCCGATAAGTTTTTAAAACTTACTCATTTTTCTGGTTAGCTCAACTGAAATTACTAACAATTGCCTATTTACTATTAAGAGTTACTTTCTACATTGATTAAAGGGAAGATGAGTTAACAATTCTATGTTTCCTCTTTCATTAACCACCCATCCTTTAGCTTCAATAATCTCGTTTTTGGAAGCTGATGATGTTTGATACTCAAAGTCGCGTAAATCTTCCCAAACTGACTGACCTCGGAGATTTTGACTCGGATTTTCCCCTAATCCTCCCTTTCCTGTCACAACCAAGACGTTTTGTAATTCTACAGGACAAATTGCTGTAATTAAGGCTGTAGAATCGAGAATTTCTGTATTCAACTGTACTACTCCAATTTGTTGCTCAGAATCTGGATTATTGATTGCGACTCTTCCATCTATACCAAACTCGGAGCTAGCATCTATATCACTATCAATAGATAACAAAATTACCTCCGTCAGGATGTCGATATTTCCCCCTTGTCCAAAAACCGCATTAGCTCGAATGTCACTATTATCTTGACCGATAATGTAACCACTATCAATGACAATATTGCCCCCTCCTCCACTACTATCAAAAACGCTAGTACTAATCAGGCTATTGTTTTCAAGGAAGAGAAAATCTGTAGCTAATGCAATATTGCCTCCTCCTGTTTCAACTGAAGTTGCGGTAATATTTCCTTGATTGATGCTAATGGTATCATCAGCCGTCAGAGTAATATTTCCTGCTTGTCCTAAACCTCTGCTGTTAGCGGAAACTTCAGCATCACTATTAATGTCGATAGTTTTAGCACTAATAGCAATATTCCCTCCATCCCCATTACCGAAAGTATCTGCTATTATCTGACTACTATTGTGTAGGGTAATATTTTCATCTACATTGATGCTAATTGAGCCACCACCATTATTATTACTAGCAGCCGTAATACTACTGGGTATTTCTGAAGCAAGGGTATCTAGTTGAATAGAATTAGCATTGATTAAAATATTACCTGCTGTGCCTTGTCCTGGGGGTGCATTGCCACTACTGGAAAAATTGCTAGTACTGATAGTTGCTCTATCTTGGATAATTAAATCACTGGTATCAACACTGACATTTCCACCATCTCCTGTACCAATAATGGCATTCCCGAAGATGCCACTAGCTCCAAATTCTGAGCCACCGATTAACTCTATAGTATTAGCGGTCATATTTAAGTCTCCACCATTACCGAAGCCAGCAGTACTAACAGCAATCTGTCCCCCATTCATAGCTTTTAAGCTACCAGTTTCAATAGTCAAATTACCACCATTGCCTTCTGCTTGTGGTGTCACAGTAGTAAAGATTCCTGATGGTGCATTAGCTGTACCACCAGTTAACTCGATACTATCTGCTTTTAAGATAATAGAGCCTCCTGTTCCAGAGCCAAAAGTTAATCCTGCAATTTGCGCTCCATCTAATATTTGTAATTTTGCTACGTCAATCTCAATTTCACCACCACTACCCGTAGCTTGTGCTTCCACATTAGAAAACAAACCGCTACTAAATCCTGCTGGAGAAGTCCCAATTAACTTTATTTCATCCGCTTCAACCTCTAGAGTACCTCCCTTTCCTATTCCTAATGTTGTAACTGCTACCTGCGCTCCATCCGCAACTAATAAAGATTGCACTTCAATGCTTAGATTCCCTGCATCCCCTGTAGCATCTGCTTCCACATTAGAGAATAAACCACTAGCTCCAACTCCAGGCGCACCGCTAATTAATTCTACTGTTGTGGCTTTCACTGTCAAATCCCCTCCATTTCCTGAACTAAACACGGAAGATTGCACCGCACCACCATCAGCTACTAGGAGATATTCAGTGTTAATATTTAAATTCCCTCCGTCACCAGTTGCTTCGGTATTGGTGGAAAAAATGCTAGACAATCCTCCTGGCGAAGTCCCAATCAACTCTATATAATCTGCGTTCACCTGAAGATTTCCCCCATCTCCAGCACCAAAAGTTAATGCTGCTGCTTCTGCTCCATCCAGAACAAAAATGTTGTTCGCCTCAAAATTAATATCTCCCCCTTTTCCTGAACCAAATACTAGAGTAAAGACACCACTAGATGAAGCTATGGGAGAACCGCTAATTAGTTCTACACTATCTGCTTGAACCGTAATATTCCCTGTGTCACCACTGCTATAACTACTGCTAACTATCTGTGCGCCATCAGCAACTATTAGACTACTAGTATTAAGCTCAATATCACCTCCGTTACCAGTAGCTCCTGGCAGAACATCAGTAGATATACGGCTAATAAAAGGAAGTTCTACAGCAGTTCCTGCTAAAACCAAGAGTTCGGAAGCATTTACTTGAACTTTGCCCCCATCTCTATCTCCCAAAGTATCTGCTAAGATAGCTGAACCTTCAGTAATAATAATTTCTTTTCCCTGTAGGGTTACATTTCCGCCCCTATTACCACTCACATCCAAAGAAGCTGCTTGAGCCAGATTGATATTTTGGAAGCTACTGGCTTCTGTATAATCTAAACTCCAACCGAGACTAGTAGGAGTAAGTTTAACTAAACTATTGTCGCCGACGCTTCCTAACTCGATGTTTCCTGCTTCTGCTGTTAGGTTTCCCCCAGAAAGATTCAGATTTTTACCTACTAAAGCCAAAGTTTGACCACTACCCACCTGAAGCCCAACAGGTCGATTATCACGGTTAACAGTAAAATCAGGATTAAACTGTAATGAGTTACCCTGACCTTGAACTTCAATTGCTCCGTTACCTTTACCATACTGTAAGCCCAGAGGAATATTAACGGTCAATAGTGGGGGTGCTTGAGGATTTACAGCACTGAATTCACTACCATCACTGAACTTAAGGCTATCAGCAGTACTACTAAGAAACGAACCGCCAATATTTAAGCTGGCATTTTCCCCGAATACAATACCATTAGGGTTGATTAAAAATAAGTTAGCTGTACCATTAGCACGAATTAGCCCATCAATGTTGGAAATAGAACTACCTGTAACGCGAGTAATAATATTGTCAATGGTTAAAGCATTGTTAAACCAAGCAGTATCCCCCTGATTTAGAGAAAACTCCTCAAAACTGTGAAATAAATTGCTTCCTGCTGTTGTACCTCCCCTAATTTCCATCAGATTCCCGTTCGGGAGGGTTACAGAGTTGGTAGGTAAGGTATTATCAGGAACAATTTGAGCAACAACACTATTGCCACTAAGTAAAAGACCACAGACAGAAAATAGCGTTGAAATAGCTGAAATTCCGACTGTAGTAGCTTTTAGACCCAAATTACGATTATAGTTCGATAGTTGCCTTGCCATACTGTTAGAAATTTAGGAAAAAAATATTAATAAGAAGAAAACATAAGTCTATGTTCTATTACTAACAATGCCCACAATGACCTGAAAAATAACTAAGTACTCGGTGCATCGGTTAATTTAACATTTGGTGGAGGTAGGCAAGAGGCACTCTTGCAAGAGGCAATAGGGAAATATAACCTCGTTATCAATATACAAAATAATTTTGCCTACCTACATAAGAAAAACCAGGGATTTGATATAACATTGGGGGCTGGAGGCGAAATCATACCCAGACTCAGCAATGTCAAAAAATTTGTCAGTCAATTAGTTCGCCACTTTCACTATAAGAATCTAAACTTCTCAATAACTCATCTTGATTACTATAGTACTCAGTATTGTCACTGGGAAAATCGTTAGTAAATTCACTCAACCAACTATTTGATTCTTCTGTTTGATTACTCGATGCTGTCGAATCTTCTTCGTCAGTATCAGGAATTTCTACCATTTCATCATTTTGCCAATAATCCCTTATTTTGTGTTTCCACAACTGGTTACTAAGGATTTCAATTATCAAACTATTTGATTCTTCTGTTTGATTACTGAATGATGTCGAATCTTCTTCGCCAGTATCAGGAATTTCTACTGTGCCATCATCATAAGTTGACCAATATCCAGTTTGCCACCAGCCAGTACTAGAAGAAGTGCTACTACGACTACTCCATTTATAAGCTTCGGTATGTAAAATTTTCTCCACATCTTTGGTGCGGTTTTCGATAGTGGCAGTTTCAGCTTGTGATTGAGCCACATCATAAAGAGTCTCTAGGTCTATCGCCCCAGGATTAACCACATCCCAACCAATGGCATCCATTACTAATAAATCGTTTTGAGAAATTGTCCATCGCTCGTTTAAAGAAATAGTCGGATTCATCACACCAAGACCATTACCAAGCTCTCTATCTTCCCAATGACTACCCTGATAATCATAAGTAGTCCCTCTAGACAACCTTAAGTCAGTTTCAGAGCCATCTAGAGAAAAGTAAGCAGCATTACGTACACTAAGATCGTTGATGCCTAAACTAGCACTTTCTGCGGAATAGCGAAATAAATCCATGCTAGTCATGTATTTTGCATAAGACTGGGAGTCTTGAACACCTGCTAAGTTGTCTAGAAGCTCTCTAAAATCTTCATCGTCTCTTATTACCCGTTCTAGGTCGTTATCCCGCTTCAGAAAATCGTTGATGGTATTAAGAGCCTGTCGAGCCTGGTCTTTACTATTGTAATCCTCTAAATTTTCCAGAGTTTCTATAGCCTCAGCAATTCTTTCTAGGTCTTCTTGTTGATAGTTGCCTTTAAACTCAAACCAGTTTCCATTGTTATTTTGTGTTCCTGTCGCTTCTGTTCCACTATCAAATTGTCCGTAATATCCACCTGTATTTTGTATAGATATAAATTGTTGGATAATGTTATTTGATGCAGATTTAGTGTATTTTTTTAAAAATTTGGTAGGTAATTGACTACGATCTGTACCACTAATAAAGCCTAAAACATGACCAATTTCGTGAGTTGCTATACTAAGAAAATCTAAAGTTCCAGCTTTTGCTCCGCCCAGATAGTCATAATTCCATTCAAGAGAATTTATACTGCTAAGGTCGTTGATTACAATATAGCCATCCAGTTTTTCATCATCTGCATCAATTATATTTAATGCTTTAAGGTTGGCTCTAGTCATGTTCATGTGGTTGTTGCTAACTACTGTGTCACCGACTAAAATATCAACCTTGTCTGTATCTAATAAACTATCAACAACTATTTGGTCATTTTGAGTAGAGACATCATCAATAATAGCTTCGTAAAAGTCTTTATATTTTTCTCCTGTTTCTATAGCTGGAAAAGCTCCACCAAGTACATTATCTTGTAATAAATCATCGGTTACTTCTACATGAATATTAACGGTAAAATCTTTACCTTCATCTACTTTCATGTGAGTATCACCCAAGTATTGACCCCACATCTCACCAGCTAATTCAAACCCTAATATTTGCTCATCGGTAACTCCTGGTGCAAAGGTAAAATTAAAATCTACTCCTGAATCTATCCTGCTCATTTACTTTTGACTCACTCTTCTTATTTTTATTTATAAGTTTTACGTTGTAATAATTTTAGATATAAAAAAATATCTGCTTTTGGCTTTTCTAATTTAGAATTTAACTTAGATATTGATTATTTTGAATAAATTATCAATGAAATAGCAATAAAGATTTTGTAATTTTTTAGAGTAAATTATTTGAAGTTATCAGTAAATATACTGTATTAATAAAAGCTATTTTTTTAGGTATTGCTCACTTTCACTAATATTTTCTCTTATTAGTGAAGTCGTATTCACTGTTTGGTTAATCATCAGAATCGTCAGAATCCCAAGAATCCCAAGAATCCCAAGAATCCCAAGAACCCCAAGAATTATGATCACCAGATAAATCATAGCTATTATTAGATTCTTCTGTATTTGTTGTCAGGAGAGTATCTTCTTCTGTTGTGCTGCTTTGGCTTAATAAATCACTAATGCTAGATTCAGATGAAGTCGTAACAGTA
>JASJCP010000123.1 GCA_030065935.1 Xenococcaceae cyanobacterium MO_167.B27 | reverse complement strand
GGCAACAGCTTCGCTGGTCGCCTACCTATTGCTGCGCGATGCCGAAGGCAACCGCAAAGCGGGTCGCTCTGCTGATAATCATCTAAAACTTTATCAAAAAATATACATTTAATTTTGCTTAAGTACTTACCTCTTCCTACAGCTTGTACGCCAGGAACAAAAGCAGCCAATAGCGAATTTGTTTTCATTGGGCGAGGTGGTATAGCCCCCAATCCCTTAGAAGCTCTGCAACTCAATGTGATTGAACCAGATTGGGTTGAACTGTCTTCTCAACCAGAAAATTCCTCTAAGTCTAGATTCTCTAATTTTGATACTCCTCAACCCACACTACAAATCATTGAAGCTCAAGGCTGGATTAGAGATAAAAACGGTGAAGTGATACTAGTTGCTGATGCTATGATGGTTACTCCTCATAGTTCTTGGCAAACTGGAGGAGATTGTTATGGGAACTAAGCCAACTCAACTAATATATCAGTTGGGATGGCAACTAGGAGGGCTGGCTTTACTAAGTAGTATTGAAACTTTGCCTTTAAAAGCACAACCAGCTAATGTTGCTCCTGATGACACCACTTTAGACTTACCTCCACCCCAGGATGTACAACCAATTCCATTCCCAGAAACAATCCCAATTTCACCTCCTTCTATTCTCCCCTCACCAGCAGAATTATTACCATCTCCTTCTATCCCTGTGCCAACAAATCCCAATACTTTTATTGATACTATTACTGTTGAACAATTTAACGTACAAGGTAGTACAGTCTTTAGTTCTGAGGACTTAAATCAGATACTAGCTCCCTATAAAGGAAAACCTGTTTCTTTTTTGGATTTACTGGGAGCGCGGAGTGCTATTACTCAACACTATTTAGAACAAGGTTACATTACTTCAGGCGCGTATATACCTCCTCAAAGACTGGGAAGTGGTGTAGTTACTATTCAAGTAGTTGAAGGAACATTAGAAGATATCCGAGTTAAAGGTACTAAGAAACTAAGTCCTAGATATATTAGCAGCCGTATTCAAAAGGCTACTTCCTCTCCTCTGAATAGAGAGAAATTACTAGAAGGTCTGCAATTGTTGCTGTTAGACCCTTTAATTGAGAATATATCTGCTGAACTATCTTTAGGCAGTAATCCTGGTGCTAGTATTCTCATCATAGACGTTGAAGAGGCTGATTCTTTCAGTACACCAATAGTTATAGATAATCGTCGTTCTCCCAGTGTGAGTAGCTTTCGGCAACAACTCAGAATTAATGAAGCAAATTTATTAGGACAAGGAGATGATTTATTTCTAACCTATTCCAGTACTGAAGGCAGTGATGCTTTTGATGGTAGTTATAGTTTTCCTTTAAACCCTAATTATGGAACTCTCACCCTTAGTGGTGGTTTTAGTGATAATGAAGTTACTGAAAGTCCCTTCAATATTTTAGATATAGAGTCATCTTCTAACTACTATCAATTAAGTCTGCGACAGCCAGTAATTCGTACTCCAACTCAAGAGTTAGCTTTTGGGTTTACTGCTTCAAGGCGCAATAGTGAGGTGATTTTTGCTCCTGGTGGAGAGCAATTGGGTTTTCCTTCTCCTGGTGCTAATGAAGATGGAGAAATTAGGGTGACAGCCTTACGGTTTTTCCAAGAGTATATCAGTCGCAATAATCGTGAGGTGTTTGCTTTAAGGTCGCAATTCAATCTGGGAATTGGTGCTTTTGATGCTACTATTAATCCCGATCCTGAGCCTGATAGTCGCTTTTTTTCTTGGCAGGGACAAGCTCAATGGGTGCGTCTATTAGGAGATGATAGCAGACTGTTATTGCGAGGTTCAATGCAATTGGCTTCTACATCTCTGGTATCTTTGGAACAATTTGGTATTGGAGGAATAGACAGTGTCAGAGGTTATCGACAAGACAGGCTTTTAGCAGATAATGGTGCTTTTGCTTCTGTTGAAGTTCAAATCCCTCTGTTTCATGTTGCTCAAAATAGTGTAGTGCAGATAGCTCCTTTTGCAGATGTGGGAGTTGTCTGGAATGTAGAACAAGAAATCCCAGAATCGAACACTTTAGCATCTATAGGATTGGGTTTACGTTGGTCAATTGGCGATCGCTTTTCGACTCGTTTTGATTGGGGTATTCCTCTAATTGCAGTTAGAAAATCTAGGGAAACAACATGGCAAGAAAATGGTCTTTATTTTTCACTACAATACAATCCTTTTTAAAAGTAAGAGGACAAATCAAAACGCAAAAAAGAATACTAGCACGTTTATTTTTAAGTTTCATCATTGCTATCTTTATTATCTTCTCTTCTACCGATTTCCTATTGTTGTCAGTTAAGGGAGCTATTTCACAGCCAGGACATCAGCTTCTATCACAGGGTAAAACTCTCTATCAAGAGGGAGAATATCTCGAAGCAGTAGAAGTTTTACAGCAAGCAGCAGTAGTCTTTCAGGAAAGGGAAGATGTTTTAGCAGAAGCAATGACTTTAAGTAATCTTTCCTTGGCTTACCAGCAACTAGGAAGATGGGAATTAGCCGAAAATGCGATCGCCAAAAGTTTACAATTAATCGAAGAAACAGAAGATCGCCAGCTATTAGCTCCAGCTTTAGATATTAAGGCTAGCTTACAATTTTCGCGATCGCAATTTCAACCCGCTCTATCTTCCTGGCAAAAAGCAGCAGAGATTTATCAGCAAACAGACCAGGAAACTAAAGCAATTCGGAGTAAAATTAATGCTGCCTCTGCTATGCAAGGATTAGGATTTTATCGTCAAGCAGAAGAAACTTTAACTGAAACTAACCAACTGCTGCAAAAACAACCAGATTCCCTGCTCAAAGCCGAGGGATTACGCAATCTTGGTAATATATTACGAATTACAGGAAATTTAAACGAATCACGTCAGATTTTAGAACAAAGTTTAACAATCGCCCAAGCTTTTCCTAATTCAACCATTGTGGGAAATATTTGTTTAGCTCTGGGTAAAACTGCACAAGCTCAACAGCAACCTGAAACCGCGCTCAATTTTTATCAACAAGCAGAGACTAACTCTACTTCTGGCAATCTAAAAATTCAAGCACAATTACATCAACAAAGTCTATTAATACAAGAAGGAAAAGACAATACAGCTTTGGTGCTATTACCTCAAATTCAAGCACAAATTAACCAACTACCTTTAAGTCGTATTAAAGTGTATGCTCAAATTGTTTTAGCGAAGAATCTCAACAATATTAGAGAAAAAAGTGATAATAATTTGCCATCCATTCAAGATATTGCCCAAATACTAGCTCAAGCCAGCCAAAAAGCCGAAAAACTAGGAGATAAAACAGGAGAAAGTTCCGCATTAGGACAACTTGCTCAACTTTACGAACAAACTCAACAATCAGAAATAGCCATTGAGTTGACAAAACAAGCATTAGTTATCGCTCAAGCATCACAAGCAACAGAGCTTGTTTATAGTTGGCAATGGCAGTATGGTAGAATACTACAACAACAAGGAGACTCAGCTAAGGCGATCGCATCTTACAATGAAGCAATTAAAACTCTCAATACTCTGCGTCGAGATTTAGTTGCTACTAATCCTGATGTTCAGTTTTCCTTTCGAGAAGAAGTTGAACCTATTTATCGAGAGCTAGTTAAATTACTTCTTGATTCTGATGATAGCTCTCAACCCAGTCAAGCTACCCTTGAACAAGTACGCAATACTATTGAATCATTACGCAGAGACGAGATAGTTAATTTTCTTAGAGAAGACTGTTTAGTTTTCCAGCAAGCGGATTTTGTAGATCAAAAAGCAGCAGTTATCTATACTATTTTGTTAGATGATCGCTTAGAAGTAATCCTTTCACTAGCAGGACAAGAATTGCGTCGGTATAAAACAAACGTAAGTTCTCGTGAATTAGAAAGTCTGATCGCACAACTAAGAAGAAGTTTAATTTTACCTTACACTTCCTCAAAGCAGATTTTCCCCCTATCCCAAAAATTATATGATTGGTTATTGCGACCAATTCAAACTGACTTAGAGCAACAAGAAATAGAAACTTTAGTATTTGTCTTAGATGACTTATTACAGAATATACCTATGGCTGTGCTTCACGATGGGGAACAGTATTTAGTAGAAAAATATAACTTAGCTTTAACACCAGGTTTACAATTATTTGAACCACGACCAGTCACCGATATTGCCTTAAAAGCAATAACCGCAGGACTTAGCGAATCTCGCTTTGGGTTTTCTCCCCTTCAATACGTAACACAAGAATTAGAGCAAATTGAAGCCAAGATTCCCACTGAAATTTTGCTGAATCAAGAATTTACTAGTAACAACCTCAATCAAGAAGTTAGCTCTACTCCCACTTCCGTATTACACATCGCTACTCACGGTCAATTCAGTTCCCAAGCAGAAGATACCTTCATTTTGGCGTGGGATCAACCAATTAATGTCAAAGAGTTAGATAATTTATTAAGAACTAGAAATATAAGTCAGTCAGAGGCTTTAGAGCTTTTAGTCCTCAGTGCTTGCGAAACCGCCTCTGGAGACAAGCGTGCTGCTCTAGGAATAGCAGGAGTAGCAGTAAGAGCAGGTGCGCGGAGTACCCTAGCTTCCTTGTGGTTAGTGGATGATCGATCTACCGCCAAGCTAATGAACTACTTTTACCAAGAGTTAAAGACTGGAATAAGTAAAGGAGAAGCTCTACGTCGCGCCCAACTTTCTCTTTTGAAAGGAAAGTACTCCCATCCTCGTTTTTGGTCTGCGTTTATTTTACTAGGGAATTGGCTTTGAAGAAATGATGTCCTTTCTCCTTATCAAGTCCTTATCCCTCAATCCTCATCCTTTCAATAGTTAAACTAGCTGTAACTCAATTCTTTTACCTAATGCGGACAAAGCGCGTTCTATAGTTGATAATTTAGTTGCATGACGCGGATCGAGAATACGCCTAACTTCTTTTTCATCAACTTCCAGTAAGCGAGCTAATTGTACCTTAGTTATTGAAGCTTCTTGCATCGCCAAATAGAGAGTAGCCTTAAGCGCAGTTTGAATTGGTAGTATGACTATATATTCGTGATTGTGGCATTGGGAAGGAGAAGGAATATCTAACTTATCATCAATCCTAGCAGCGATCGCTTCTTCTAAACAATCAGTTGCCTCGACTAATGCTTCTTGCTTTGTATCCCCTTGAGTAATCGCTTCTGGCAAATCTCGAAATGTTACCACAAAACCCCCATCATCATCGGGGGTAAAAGTAGCTGGATAAGAAAATCGTTTCATAATAATTACCTGACTATAATTCATCTTCTCTAATTCCTAATTGAGTAAGCATGGCTTTAAGAGTTCCTGTTTTCAATTCATCCTTGGGATTTCTAACTATAGTGAATCGTTTACCAAAATAAAGGGTTACGTGAGAGCCTTTTCCCCGCTGTCTTGGTGCGCGTTCCCTTGCGTCTTACGCCGACGCGGGGTCGCACCGCTTTTGATCGACACGAGACTCAATACCGCGCTTTTTTGCCAGTTTCTTAACCTTCCGAATGAACTCGCTTCCTTTCATAGCCTCCACTATCGGACAATTATGTCCGATAGTCAAGAAAGAAAACAAAAAAGAGATATTTTTAAAATCCGTTTGATAAAGGTGACTTAAGGCATCATAAAATACTTCAAGTCCCCCAGAAATCCCCCCAATTTACCCCCAATGTTGGGAGGCATACTAATTATTAGCGCATTGTCTGGGTTTTTGCATTGAATCATAGCCCGTAACATTATTTACATCAGCAACCAGTATCACTTCACCGCTTTCATCTCTTATCCATCCAATAGCTTCCACAATTTGGGGAGTAGGATTAGGAACAGAAAAAGAAGAAGAACTTATTTCAGAAGAGTTATTTTGTGCTTCTGGAAGCTCTACCCAATCTGGTGCGATAGGATTGATTTGCAAAGCTTCTAAAGTATTAGGAGTTATACCACCTCTTCCAGTAATAATAAATTCGCTCTTGGCTTGAGTTGTACGAGGGTGACAAATTTGTGCAATTTCTGAGTTTAGAGGTTCTCTTGGTGCGACAACGCGATGCAGACTTGAAATCAAGGTTTCTGGTATTAAAATAGGTTCTGGTCTTACTTCTTGTTCTTCTACTGAAACGCTGTTTGTCTCAAGACTAAAGTCATCGCTACTGAAAATTTGTCCTTGATCTTGAATATTAAACAGAGACAGAGAATTAGTAGTGATATTTATATCTCCTGCACTATTTTCAGTGAAACTAGAAATTGCGATCAGACTAGGTACAACAATATTATCAGAGCCACCAGATATTTCTATTGATTCAGAAGCATTTATGGTGATATTTCCAGCTGCTCCAGCTTGAGTAATATTTTCTTGACTTGTTGCAATTCCACTAGTTGATGAAATTTGTCCTCCATCTTGAAGATTTAATCTTTCAATATTAATAGTAATATCTCCTCCTTCAATAGTAATATCTCCTCCGTCTCCTTCTCCATTTGTAGCGGTTGTAATATTTGCTCCATTATTAATCAATAATTCTCTAGCTTCAATATTTATATCCCCACCTAAAAAAGAACCAATTTGCGAACCATCTGTTAAAGATATTTCATCCCCTCGCAAGTTAATATCAGCTTCAGTAGTTTCTATTCTTGCACCTTGATTTAATGTAATGTCGCTAAAGTTAGTAGCGTCATCATATTCAAGCTCAAAACTGGAATTATCTAGCTCTAAATCAACTACACTATTACCAGCAATACTTCCTAATTCTATGTTCCCGTCAGAAGCACTGATTATTCCCCCTTCTAGAATAATATTTCCACCAATTAAAGCTAAGTTTTGTCCTGGTGCTACTGTTAAACCTACACCCTCAGCAACAGACTGATTGATAATAGTCCCTGGATTATTGCCCAACCCTAGACCAATAGGGACATTAATCGTTAATATCGGTCTTTGTGGATTGGTCGCGCTAAACTCTATACCATCAGGAAATAAAATACTGTCTGCGGTACTTCCATAAAATGAACCACCAATATCTAACCTTGCACCTTCGCCAAAAATAATGCCAGCAGGATTGATTAAAAATAAATTTGCTGCACCATTAGCACGAATCAAACCATCAATATTGGAGATATTTCCGCCTGTAACCCGAGACAAGATATTAACTATATCACTAGCATTGTTAAAGAAAGCTTCACTTCCATTTGGTATAGAAAACTCTTCAAAACTGTGAAATAAATTACCTCCAGCACGTGAGCCATTATCTATCTGAATCCCATTATCAGTAGGAGTTACAGTAGTATTCGTAGTGCCATCTGTAGTAATCTGAGCCGAAGCTGGAGCAATTAATGTTGTTCCACAGCATAAACCAAGGATTGACGAGGATATCAGTTTCATCAATAAAAAGTAGCTGAATTTTTACTGATTCTACATTTTAACTAGTTACTTACATACAACCATCTTTGGCTGTGCATGAGCAGCAACAACTTCACTAGTCACGCTTTCCTTAAATCGAAATGGTATTTGTAGCTCTCAAGATCATTTTTAGCCAATCTGGTTGCTATAGCTATTATGAAGTTTTGTATAGTTTTACGATTAAATTACCAAACTTTTTTAAACAAGGGCTGAAAAGTTATTAGATACAACTCATATTCAAGGATTGTTTGAAATGTTTGAAGATTTGAACCTTAGTTTTGAAACTGGCGATTTCCAAGACGTTGAAACCATTGGCGTTGCTAGTATTGAAACGGCAGACTTTGGTGTAACTCCTACTGACGGGGAGTTTCAAGCTTTGATTACCACTGATGATTTTGATTCAGTAACTGATGCTGAATTAGAGACTTTTCTAGGATTAGATGCAGGAGATATAGATAACCTTAGTAATGGCGATGCTACTGAAGGTTCCGCTATTCAACTTGCTCCTATTACTATCGAAGCTGGACAAGTTTTGTCCTTTGATTGGAATTTTCTAACCAATGAAGGAACTCCTAGCTTTTTTAATGATTTTGCTTTTGTCTCCATTGATTCTGCTTCAGAACTAGCTGATACCAACAGTACTTTTGTGCTTTCTTCTAGCCCATTTTTTGAAGAAACTGGTTATCAAACCTTTACCTTTGAGTCTGCTGTTGATACAACAATTACAGTAGGATTGGGAGTTGTTGATGTTGCAGATAATATTGTTAATTCTGGTTTATTAATAGACAATTTTCAGATCATCACACCTGTTGAAGGTACTTCTGCTGATGATACCCTTGATGGAACTAATCAAAACGATATTATTCGTGGACTAGCAGGTAATGACCTAATTAGTGGACTAGCAGGTAATGACTTACTTGAAGGGGGTACTGGTAATGACACTCTCTTAGGTGGAGATGGTATAGACAATCTTTTAGGGGGAGATGGTGATGATGTTCTTCAAGGTGAAACTGGTAATGACTTACTTGAAGGGGGTACTGGTAATGATACTCTCTTAGGTGGAGAAGATAATGATAATCTCTTAGGGCAAGATGGTAATGATGTTCTTCAAGGTGAAACTGGTAATGACATTCTCTCTGGGGGTATTGGTAACGACACTATCGGCGGTGGAGATGGCACAGATAACCTTTTAGGAGGAGATGGTGATGACATTCTCTCTGGTGGAGATGACAATGATATTATTGACGGTAATATTGGTGATGATATTATCTCTGGTGGTAGCGGTAGTGATTCTCTCTTAGGTGGGGATGGTAATGATACCCTGGAAGGTAATCCAGGTAATGACACTTTAGAAGGTGGTAACGGTAACGACGAGCTTCTTGGGGGTAATGGTAGTGACTTCCTTAATGGTAATGCTGGAAGAGATCGCGTCTTTGGTGGTAACGGTGATGATTTTATCTTAGGTGAAAACGGAAATGATCGGCTTTTTGGTGGTAACGGTAATGACAATCTCTTAGGTGGTAACGGGAACGACCAGCTTCAAGGTGGAGGTGGTAATGACTTCCTTACTGGTGGTGCTGGTGCTGACCAATTTGTCTTAGCTTCTGGTCAAGGTGGAGAAACTATCGTGGACTTTGAAGATGATCTAGATAAATTCGTTTTAGGTACAGGATTATCCTTTGAGAATCTCAATATTCTTTCAACTGGTAGCGATACTGTTATCAGTAACAACAACATAGTTTTAGCTGTGGTGGAAAACACCCAAGCTTTTGAAATTGGTGTAGAGGACTTTATTTTCTAGAAGGAAAAACTGTCGTTAACTTCTAGTAGTAGGGATTGACACGCTCTCACAGTTAAAATCAACGGACATCTCACGGTTCTGAGGTCTCCTCAGAACCCGTGTCCTCAAGATTTTTAACGGGAGATTCTAACACCTCACGATGCTAGTTTTCTGCTTCGCCCTGTGCCAACTAGAATATCGTGACCGATACTCCCTGTCGCATCCAGTCCACAGACATTTTCTAACACGCTATGCCCTAGCGCGCTTACTCCACGATTTCTTACTTCTTGACTAGCTGCCACATCCCTTGTAGTGGTATATCCACACTCATTACAGTTGTGAGAGCGAATATCTAAAGTCTTCTTCCCTGTATGTGCGCCACAGTTAGGACAAGTCTGTGATGTCCCATCTTTATTGACCTTGGCAAAATACACATCACGGCGAAAACAAATCCACTCTAAAATGTTAACAAACTGACCAAAACCAGCATCTGCGCTCTGGTTTGAAAACATCCCTCTTTGCCAACTGACAAAGTTAATGTCTTCAACAAACAACATTCCAGCACCATTACAAAGATGATGAGCTAGTTTAAAGTGCCAATCTTTTCTAGTATCAGAAATACGTTGATGTAATCTAGCTATTTTTTGGTTTAACTTGTGTCGATTGCTTGACCCTTTTTGTTTATTCTTTAACCTGCGAGACAGCAATTTAAGCTTGTATTGTAGGTTTTTAAGAAATCGAGGTCGTTTAATCTCTTCACCATCACTGGTAGCTACAAACTTATCAAAACCCAAGTCTAAACCTCTTGGATGACCATGAGGCATTGGATTAGGAACATCAACATTTAGCTGTAGTGACAGCATCACAAAATAACCAGATGCTTTTCTAACTATTCTTGCACAGCGAGGAACAAAACCATCAGGTATGGGACGAGACATTCTCCACTTTACCTCTTTCAAGCCAGGTAATTTAATTGATTGATTATTTATGGGGTTTTTGCCCAGTTGAGGAAAAACAAATGACCTCATTCGATATTTATTTTTAAAGCGAGGGAATCCAAACCCTCTAGCTTTCATATCATCCCAAGCTCTGTCTAAAGTTCTCAACGTTTGCTGTAATACTTGAGCATTAGCAGATTTGAGAAATTCGTGCTCTTTCTTGGCGTTTGTTAATAACTTGGCTTGTCTATGGTACTTGGGGAATGGCTCATCAACTGACATGATGTATTCGTGTTCAATTGAACAAGCATTTACAGGTGACTTACGAGACTTGCACCAGTCTTTTCGCTCTTGCAGAGCAAAATTCCAAACACTTCTACATACATCAAGTGTGTTCTCAATGTATGCAATTTGCTCAGGAGTTGGCTCTAGTTTGTACTCGTAACTTAATATCATCATGGTTATATTTTAGCCTACACAAGATAAAAATCTGTGTAGAAAATGTTAAGTAGGCTAAAATATATTTGTTTGTGGGCAAAAATTCCCGTCGAAGACGCGGGGAGCGACCTCGCCGTTAAGCCTGTCGGCTTTAACGGGAGTCCTCTTTTTGCAATTAAGATAGCCAATAGAGCAGAAAGTATCCGCAACGAACTGCCTTGCGGATACTTCACTTATGACTTTTCTGATGGGAAAATAGTGATCTTTGTCATCAAAAAAGGAACTGATGTTAATTATTAGCGCATTGTCTAGGCTTTTGCCAAGGATCATAGCCCGTAACATTATTGACATCAGCAACTAGTATCACTTCACCGTTTTCATCTCTTATCCAGCCAGTAGCTTCTACAATTTGGGGAGTAGGATTAGGAACGGAAAAAGAAGAAGCACTTGTTTCAGAAGAGTTATTTGGTGCTTCTGGAAGCTCTACCCAATCTGGTGCGATAGGATTTATTTGCAAAGCTTCTAAAGTATTGGGAGCGATACCACCTCTTCCAGTGAACGTAAATTCACTCTTAGCTTCTGCTGTACCAGGGGTACAAATTTGGGCAATTTGTGTATTTAAAGGTTGGTTGGGTAAAATGAATGTTTCTCGACTGGGGTCTATTTCTAGAGTATTAAGATTTATCTGACCATTTAAGTTGGGATTGGTCTGAGAAATAGCAATAATATCGTTGTTTAGTGTTTCTGCTTCTCTAGCTTCAATACCAAAAATACCTACTGCGTTAATGTTGATTCGACCTCCACTACCATTAAAAGCATTAGCAGTAATATCGCTGTTTTGATCAGGGATAGCTACCAGAAATGAGGTGTTAATATCAATATTTCCTCCATTTCCTCCAGTTCCTTCTAAACCAGCACTGGTAGATATACTACTACCGCTACCTAAAAATATTAACTCATCTACTAATAGCTCAATATTTCCTCCATTTCCTCCCACAGATTCAGCAACAATACGTCCCCCATCTTCAAGCTGAAGAGAACTTGTTGTGATCTCTAATGTGCCTGCATTTCCTGAACCTTCGCGAGGATTAAATACTGGTCTTATTATAGTCAAAGGATTACCAGAACGATCTAAAATTGGCTCTCCATCCTCATCTCTTAAAGTTTCTATCTGAAAACTTATTTCGATAAAATTATTGACCCCTATTTGAGCTTGATCAAGAATTCTTAATTCTGGAGTTGTAATGTTGATATTACCTGCATCTCCTGTACCACCAGTACGACTAAACAAACCACTTTCTAATCCACTCACTTCTACTAACTTGTTAGCATTAATTTCTAAAGTTCCTGCTGTTGCTTCGCTTGTTGTTTGGGCTGAAATTTGAGCATTATTGGTAATAAATAAAAAATTAGTACTAATATTTATTATATTTGAATTGCCTACTGCCGTTGATTCGGAAGCAATCTGAAAAGGATCGAAAAAATCTACCGTACTAAAAATACCAGTACGTAGTTCGTTCATACCTTCACCATCAAGAGTGACAGTATCTTCCGCTTTAATCTGAATTTTACCAACATTGCCGATACCAAGATTGCCACTATTAGAGGTACTACTACGAATTTGTCCTCCATTGGTAATATCTAAATTAGTAGTATTAACGGTAATATTTCCCGCATTTCCTGTTCCAGAGGTAAGACTACCAATTATTGCTCCATTGGTAATATCTAAATTAGTAGTATCAATGGTGATATTACCTGCATTTCCTTCTCCACTAAAGTTACCTTCACTAAATATCCCACCAGGAAACGATTGGGAGCTGTTGTTCCCTCCCTCCACAACAACATTATTGTCTACTTTAATAATGATATTACCTGCATTCCCTCTTCCAAAATTACTAGCAATTCTTCCTCCATTGGTAATATCTAGAGTATTAGTATTAATGGTGATATCACCTGCATTTCCTCTTCCAAAATTACTACTACGAATTTCTCCTCCATTGGTAATATCTAGAGTATTAGTATCAATGGTGATATCACCTGCATTTCCTCTTCCAAAATTACTACTACGAATTTCTCCTCCATTGGTAATATCTAGAGTATTAGTATCAATGGTGATATTACCTGCATTTCCTTCTTCAAAAACATTACTACCAATTCTTCCGCTATTAATATCTAGAGTAGTAGTATTAATGGTGATATTACCTGCGTTTCCTTCTAAAAAGAGACTACTACTAATTTCTGCAAAATTGGTAATATCTAGAACTGAATATTTTACCTAGGGGAATCCGAAAAAATTAATAGAATATCTGAAAAGTTTAGTGTTTTTTCCCCTCTTGATACCCCCTTAAAAAGGCTATGGTTAAGACACAAGTACTCCAAAGAAAAAAAATTTGTGGTTTTTGCCCCCCTAATATCATTTCCCTTTAAATTTGCTACAGATGACTGATGGGGAGACAAGGGAGACAAGGAGGACAAGGGAGATTAATGTGCAGCATATCTAAAGTGATTTGATATAACCCCCCAATTCTGGGGGGGAAAGAGTTAGACTCAGATCTTGCACCAGGCGCGATTTTCACGCCTGAAATAAATTTCTTGGCTAATATCTCAAGTATCCGCAATTTATAAATTGCGGATACTCAAGAGGACTCTGATGTAGTGTTAATAAAAGTTATAGTCTATTTTAATAGACTTATTGTCTTAGCCTGAAACTTCAGTTTTAGGCGGTTTGGTATCGAGTTGCAAGATCTGAGTAGAAGTTACCCAAAAATATTTGAATATATTTTCATTAAATATTTATGATACCCCCAATGTTGGCGAGCGACCCCGCGCCGACGAAAGGCGCAAACGCCAGTTCCTTCAAATGGGTAAACCCGCCCAACGGACTGGCTTGGGAACGCGCGAGAAGGGTTACGGGGGATAGATTGAAGATTTAAGCGATCGCAATTTCTCCGATTCTTCAGCGCAAACTCTTACTAAAAAATTTAAAATAGGTTGCTACCAAAAATTCTTTAATGGGAAACAGCACAAAAGTTATGGGGTTAATCGTAACAATAATATTACGGGTATCTCGTCGTGCTAGATTCACAATTTGCTTTGCTACCCAGTCAGCAGACATAATGCCAATAGGATTTAGATTACTTTTAAAAGGACCTAAAATTAGTTTACGAACTACACAAGGAGCATCAAGACGACGCAAGGTTACTAAGTCTCCTAAAGTTCTTTTACTGAGTTCATAAAGAGGACTAAAAGCAGGATTTACCTCAGCTTCAGAAGTATTTACCCAAACTTCTTTAGTAGCAATATCTTTATTAGTTTTTACTGTTGCAAAGAAAGTCTCCATTAAATGCCAACCAGAAAATGTATTAATTTCGTAGGATTGAGCGATCGCATTTTTGTCTCTGGCTTCATGGACGTTAATACCATGATTAATAACTAGAATATCTATTTTCTCTAGTACTTCTGCTAATTCAGTTTCTTTTCCAGTTTGCCAGGGTATAGTTTTGATCGGTAATTCTTGACCATCTATATTTAGACTGATGCTGTTACCAGAGGATGTAATAGCCGTAACCTTTGCTCCCTGTAACTGGAGTTGTTTTAATAAGGCTCTCCCTAATGTACCAGACGCGCCTGTTACCGCAATTTTTTTTCCTTTTAAAGATAAGGCTGTACCCATTACTTTATCTATAAGAGTGAGAGTTCCACAGAAGTAAGCATTTTGATTATCGAAATGATGTCGCCAATGATAGGTGCGATTGACAAATAATGTAGCAGGTAAACTAGTAAATTTTCCTTGACGATGGGTAATATCGGTAATTTCGTCTATATGAGGAATCCCTAACCCTCTGGCGATCGCAGAAACTAAAAACCCTAATGTATATAACGTACCTGCAAAAGCTGTCCACTGAGGCGATATGTTCCAAGTATAAACTACACCATAAGCCAGAAAACTCAACATTAGCATTACTAAAGCTTCTGGCACATCGTTATACCAATGGGCTTGACGATATATTGTCTCATTCACTACTGATAGATCGGGACGAAATACCCGATGATGCCAAGAGTGAAGACGATATAAAGGCTGCCATACATGAGATATAGCATGATATATATCCCTCACCAATTCTACCCATAGCACCGAACTTAAGGCGATCGCAAATCCCCAATAAACAGTCTGCATAATCAATATTTGTAATGGTAATTTTAAATATGTTTAACTTTTTAAAGAGCAGATTTTTGCTTTAATGTAACCAAAAATGGTCACTCAGTACTATATATAATTAAAATTAATTATTTAACTCAAGGTTGATTATTAAAAATCAGCAAAAAAAATTAATACTTAATAAACTCCGATACAATTAAAACATTGTTCATCAAAAGCACCATTAAGACAAGAAGACACAAAAGTAACTATGTCAGATAACCGTTGGGAAGAAACCGAATCCGCAGCAAATTTTGACCCTCTAGGCTCTTTTTTATCAGAATGGTCTGATCCAGAAGATGAAGAAGAAGAGTTTAGAAGTGACTTTTTTCAAGGATTAGCAGGAAGGAGAAAGAAAGCTGCGCTAGTCTTCATGACTATTTGGATTGTAGTGATTACACTCCATCTGGTTTCTTGGGGTTACTGGCTAGTCATCGGTATAACAGGATTGCTAGGAATTCATATTGTAAGATTTTCTGTCGCTCCCCAAAACCAAGCTCCAGAAAAACTATCCGATGAAAGTTTAGCTAATGCTCCTACTGTTTCTCTTCTAGTATCTGCTAAAAATGAAGAAGCAGTTATTGAAGAAACTCTAAGAATACTTTGCAATTTAGATTATCCTCAAGATAAATATGAAGTTTGGGCAATAGATGATCGCAGTACCGATCAAACTCCAGAAATCTTAGATAAATTAGCTCTAGAATATCCTCAACTGCTAGTAGTACATCGTTCTGCTGCTGCTACTGGTGGTAAATCTGGGGCGTTAAATCAAGTATTACCCCACACCAAAGGGGAGATAATCGCAGTATTTGACGCAGATGCTAGGGTAGAAACAGATTTACTCCGTAAAGTCGTACCAATGTTCGACGAGTCAGAAATCGGCGCAGTACAAGTAAGAAAGGCTGTCTCTAATGAGTTAGAAAACTTCTGGACAAAAGGACAAGCAGCAGAAATGGCTTTAGATAGCTATTTTCAACAACAACGCATCGCCGTCAATGGAATTGGAGAACTAAGAGGAAATGGTCAATTTGTCCGTCGTTCAGCTTTAAAGAGTTGTGGTGGTTGGAACGAAGAAACCATTACTGATGATTTAGATTTAACCATCCGTCTCCATCTAGATAATTGGAAAATCGGCTTTTTGCTGACTGCTCCAGTAAAAGAAGAAGGCGTGACAAGAGCGGTCGCATTATGGCATCAGCGCAATCGTTGGGCAGAAGGGGGCTATCAACGCTATCTCGACTACTGGCGTTATATTTTCCGTAGCCCTATGGGTTTTACCAAAAGAATAGATTTACTCTGTTTTGTCTTATTTCAATACATTTTACCCACTGCCACCATTCCTGATTTAGTGATAACCCTGACTCGTCATAAATTCCCTGTGCTTGCACCTCTGAGTAGTGTACTCTTATCAGTTACATTTATGAGTATGTGTAGAGGCTTGATCAGGATTAAAGGTACAGAAGAAAAACTGACTACAGTTTCCATATTCAAAATTGTCGGACAAACTATCAGAGGCATGATTTATATGGTGCACTGGCAAATTGTTATGCCTAGCATCACTGCCAGAATGTCAGTCCGCCCCAAACAGCTCAAATGGGTTAAAACTGTCCATGAAGGTGCAGCCAAAGAAAGTTTTGAATTTTAACTTTTCCGCCGAAAGAAGTCCCACACCTACCCCATGGCGGAGGTGCTGCGGATGAATTTCGGACAGGGTTTATTGGTTTACAGTTTAGACGCACAATCTTTATATATCAAAGGTTTCAGTAATTGTATAATATTTTTGGGCGCAAGGTAAAAACCTGAATTGAC